>JABMQV010000307.1 GCA_013203065.1 Desulfobacteraceae bacterium
ATCCTGTACCCCGTCAGAGACATGCCGTTTTATGGCATTGATGTCCACTGACACGCTCTTGGATATCCCTGCCTCTTCCATTGTAATTCCATAGAGCCGGTCCGTGATTTCCATGGTCCTTCTGCTATGGGTTACCATGATCACCTGGGAAAATTTCTTGATTTCTTCCAAGAGGTTGTTGAACCGATCGATATTGGCCTCATCAAGGGGGGCATCCACTTCATCCAAGAGACAGAATGGGCTTGGTTTGATCATATAGATGGCAAACAGGAGCGCCATGGCCACCAGTGCCTTTTCTCCCCCAGACAGCAGACCCATGTGACTCAGCTTCTTGCCCGGTGGTTGAACCTCCACCAGAACGCCACTTTCAAGAGGCCTTGTCTCGTCAGTTAACTTAAGCCCGGCGGTACCACCGCTAAATAGCACCGGGAACATTTCCTTTAGTTTTAGATCCACTTCCTGGAAGGTCTGCCTGAATTTTTCCAGGGATGTCCTGTTGATTTTCTTTATGGCAGTCCTCAACGACTCAATGGAATTGATCAGGTCTTCTTTTTGGCCCCCTATGAATTCATGGCGCTCTTTCAGGGCCTCAAGTTCTTTGATGGCTGTCAGGTTTACATCTCCAAGGCTTTGTCTTATCCCCTTTTTATTTTCTATCTTTTCTTCCACGTCCGTCTGTGAGAAGTCTTTGTCCAGGTAAGGCTGGAAGATATCGGGGAGGTCCATATTGAATTTCTCCTTGACCATTTCCTGCAGGCTGTTCATCTTGAATTTGATTTCGGACTGCTCCATTTTGGCCCTGTTGATCGTGTCCTTCAGCGTTTCCACCTCTCCCATGAGCTGCTTTGAAATGGCTTCCTGTTCTCTGATTTTATCCTGAAAGGTCTGCCGCTCCTTTTCAGCCTCGTTGACCTCCTCTGCCGCTCCTTTCAAATCGTCAAAGGCCTCTTTCATCTCTTCTTCAATGGTCTTCTTTCTCTCCTGAAGCTCATACCGCCTTTGACGGCCTAATGAAATCTCTGCTTCGATATTTTGGAGACGCCGTGAGGATTCATCACTGAAGTCATCGAGCCTTTGCATCTGGCGGGAAACGCCACGCTTTTCTTCTTCTAAAATCCGGTATTCCGTCTGAAGCCTTGAGAGTTCATCCCGGAATTGCTCAAACTCATTTTCAGCCTCTTTGAGCTCATTTTCCTTCTCTTGGAAGTATTCCTCCTTCAGCCTTCGCTTTTCCTGGTGTCGGTGAAGTTCTTCTTTAATTCTTGAGAGTTCTTTCTTGTGCCTTGTTTCCTCCGTATCACTCTTCTCCAGTTCCGCTGCCAACCGGGTACGTAACTTATCCAATTGATCCAATTCCTGACCGAGTCGGAAGAGGACCTTGTCCAATTCGTTTATTTCATCCTGGCAGTTCCACTTGTTTTCAGTGAGTTGTTCCAGGGAAGCTTTCTTTTCTTGAATCTTTTTGACTACGTGCTCGAGACCGAGTTTCAAATCCTCAATGTTTTTTCCATATTTGGAAGTCTTTTCTCCTAATTCAACAATCTCTCTCTTCCTGAAAAGAAGCCCGCGGGAACTTTGGGTAAGCTTTCCTCCACTGATGACACCTCTCTGGTCGACCATATCTCCGTCAAGCGTCACAAAACAGGTGTCTTTTCCGTTATTCCTCCAGGCGGTTATTGCCTGATCCAGATCCTTTACCAGGACCGTATTCCCCAGGAGGGTGTCAATGAGACGTCCATATTTCTCCGGTACAGAGAGAAAATCAGTCAGAGATGGAAGTCCCTGCTCTTTTGCCTTTTGTTTCGGAGCGCCGTTTAGGTTCCCGATAGGGACAAAGCTGCTTCTTCCTTTTGCCCTCTCTTTCAAATAATCGATGGCCTGTTTACCATCCTCCTGTGACTCAACAATGACGTACTGGAGCTTGTCTGCCAATACCGCTTCAACCGCCTGTTCATGTTTTGTGTCCACCTGGATGATGTCTGCCACAAGACCCAGGATACGGCCCTGTTGACGGGCCGTTAGATCTTTGGCCTTCATGATGGTCCTGACCCCTATCTTGTAGCCTTCAAAATTTTCTGTCATGGCCTGCAGAGCGGCCAAACGGGACTGACACATGTTGAACTCTGCTTCCACTGATTTGAGCCCTGCTTCAACACCCTCTCTCTCCTCTTCCAGGCCTTCAAGGTCCAGGGTTTGACGTTCAATGGAGGCTTCGATTTCTTGCAGTTTCTCGGAAGTGGCTCCCCGAATCAGATTTTTTCTCTCGGAGGCCTTCAAGAGGGTTTCAAGGCTGCCGCCAACCTCCTCCATCTCCTTTTCCAGGCGGGAGCGGCTATCGGTGATTTGATTGAGCATCTTATTCAGGTAGTCTGATTCATGGCTTAACCCCATCTGTCTGTCTGTGTTGGCGTTCAATTCGCTTCTTGCCTCTTCGTGGGCCTCTTTTGTGTCCTTTAGCATGCTTCGCCGGGTGTTTAGCCTTTTTTCCCGAATGGAAGTCTCTTCCTGGAGCTCCAGGGATCGCTGTTTTGTCACCGCCAGCTCGTTGGTGAGATCCTTCATTTCCTTGTCAAGATCGGCAAGCCTGTTCCTTATCTCCTCTTTTTCATTTCTGAGCCGTTGCTCCAATTTCTTTAGACCGTTTAGTTCCCCGTTCAGGGTCTCTATGCCTGTCTCCTTTTCGTGTGCTTTTTCCCGGAACCGCAAGTGTTTTTCCCGGATCATAGAAAGGTCCGAATCCTTTTCCTCCAGGTCCAGGCGCATGGTCTCTATCCGGGCATGGTGTTGTGAGAGCTTAGCCGACTTGGCAAGTTCCTCTGTCATCAGGTCCTCAGTGGATCTTGACTTGTTCCCGGACTCCTCCCCCAGCTGAGCATAGGTGTTGGCGTACAGGTTGAGCTCCAGATCCTGAATTTCTTCACAGATCTCCTTGTAGCGTCGGGCCTTGGAGGCTTGTCTCTTGAGGGATCTCATCTGGGCCTCTATTTCTCCAAGGATGTCTCCCACACGCTGAAGGTTGGCCTCCGTAAGCTCTATCTTACGTTGAGCGGACCCTGCCTTTTTCCTGTATTTTGTGACCCCGGCTGCCTCTTCGATCATGATTCTTGTATCTTCCGGTTTTTGCTCCAGGATAGTCCCTATTTGCCCCTGACTGATTATGGAATATGCCTTGTTGCCCAGGCCGGTATCCATAAAAATGTCTTGAATATCCTTGAGTCTGCAAGGGATGTTGTTGATTCGATATTCGCTTTCCCCGGAACGATACAAGCGTCTGGTGACCGACAGTTGGCAATCATGTGCAAAGGCGAGGGGGAACTTTCCATCACCATTGTCAAAGGTGAGGGAAACCTCTGCCATGCCCATGGGCTTATAATCACCGGCCCCGTTGAATATGACATCTTCCATCCGGCGCCCCCTGAGCTGCTTGGGGCTCTGCTCACCCATGCACCACCTGATCGCATCGACAATATTGCTCTTGCCGCAGCCATTAGGTCCCACGACCCCGCTGATCCCAACGGGGAAGGCAATATCCTGCCTGTCCATAAAAGACTTGAAGCCCAGGATAGAAACGTTCTTGATCTTCATAGTAGCCTCCTTCGTTCCGATGCTTCAGGCGCTAACCCTGAAGATGGAAGCAAGAACCATTTCCATAGGCCGGGGGGTGTGGTAAATAACTTCCCGAAATTGCTGAACTTTTAGTCTGCTAAACGTCCCCAGGCCCCGATTGGTGACTTGCTGAGATTCCTCTTATCAGATTCCAACCCTCTTGTAAAGCAAAAATACAACATGGTGTATAAGAAAAGAGGGAAGATACCAATATATGGTGCACTTCCCCTGTAAACCTGAATGAGATTGACAATATTGGAATGAAGCCTCATCATAAAATTTAACTTCAACGGCCAACCTAATTTTCTGAATAGGAAAAGGGGTATCAAGAGATGGACCTTATAAGGGCCATGGAAGAGAGAAGGAGTGTTCGGGCCTTTCTGGACAGGCCCGTGGGAAGAGAAAAGCTTGAAAGGCTTCTCCAACTTGCTACACGGGCCCCATCGGCCATTAACTTGCAGCCATGGGAGATTACGGTGGTTTTCGGGGAGGAGAAAAAGCGGCTGAGCAGGGTCCTGGTAAAGAGGATGAGAGAGAGAAACATATCATGCGCACCCGGAGCGAGAAATCGCCTCCCGGAGGTTTTTCTTGAACGTCAACGGGGTCTTCTGGATGTCATCCTTCCGAACCTGACCGATGAAGCCTCCTTTGAGGACTTTATCAATGAGGGAAGCTGTAATTTCTATGGGGCACCGAGCGCAGTCATCATCGTCATTGATGAAGTCTTCTCGAGTGTCCGATTGACCGATATTGGAATCCTGCTCGGTTACCTCCTGCTTGCCGCCCATGCCATGGGGCTGGGGACCTGCCCGATCGGTCTTATCACGGCATTTGACGATGATATAAGGGAATTGTTGAACATTCCTGATCAAAAACAGGTGGTCATTGGCGTAGGGGTGGGATATCCGGAACCGGAGGACCCTGTGAACAGGGCAAGATCAAATCGGGTGCCCCTGGGGGATGTGGTGAAATGGCGGGGTTAGGAAAAACTCAACCCCGCTTGGGAGTGGCCTTTTCCTCCGGATTTTTTGGGTTTTTTGCCCACGCTGGATTTCTGGCAGCACTCCGGGAGCTTGAGATTACCCCCTCGGCCTATTCCGGCGCCAGTTCCGGGGCCATCGTGGCTGCAATGGCCGCCACCGGGATGAGCGACCTTTCCATCAGGAAAATGTTATTCAGCATTGAAGATTCTGTCAGAATCCGAGATTTCCGCTGCAGGCTCCGGTGGCGGCCGGCCGGGTCAGGCTTCCTTGTCAACGAGCGCCAGAAAGGCTGAGTGAGCCATGAGAGTAATGAAAACCCCAAAATCCGTGGATCTTGAGATAACCAACAGGTGCAATCTGCGGTGCAAGTATTGCAGCCATTTTACAAGCGAAGGGGACGTGGATCAGGACCTTTCAACCGGGGAGTGGCTTGAATTTTTCGAGGAGCTGAACCGCTGCGCGGTTTTGGATGTCTGCCTTCAGGGGGGAGAACCCTTTATTCGCGAGGATTTCAGGGAGCTTGTGGAGGGGATTGTGCGAAACCGCATGCGGTTTTCCATCCTGAGCAACGGCACGCTGATAACGGATGAAACCGCCCAATTCCTTGCTTCAACCGGCCGCTGCAATTCGATTCAGGTATCCATCGACGGTTCGGTAGAGACCACCCATGACGCCTTTAGAGGAAAGGGCAGTTTCTATAAGGCCGTTTCCGGGCTCAAGAGCCTGATGAAACACGATCTTCCCGCCACCGTCCGGGTGACCATTCACAGAAAGAACGTCAGGGAGCTTGAGGAGATATCCGCACTCCTGCTGGAAGAGATCGGGTTATCGGGATTTTCCACCAATGCGGCCTCACATCTGGGTCTTTGCAGGCAGAATGCCGAACAGGTGCAGTTGACAGCGGAAGAACGATCCCTGGCAATGGAGAGCATCCTGAGGCTGACAAAGAAGTACAATGGCCGGATCAGTGCTCAGGCAGGCCCCCTGGCCGAGGCCCGGGGCTGGCTCGAGATGAAAGATGCCCTTGAAAAAGGACTGGCCGGCCTTCCCAACTGCGGTTACCTGACCGGTTGCGGTGGTTTTATGAGCAAGATGGCCGTCAGGGCCGATGGTGTCATGGTCCCGTGCGGCCTGATCCCGGGAATGGAACTGGGCAGGATCAACCAGGACGACTTGAAGGATGTGTGGCAGAACCACCCGGAACTCAACCGCTTCCGACAGCGTAGAAACATCCCTTTGACGAGTTTTGAATACTGCCGTGGTTGTGAATACACGAACTACTGCACGGGGAGCTGCCCCGCCCTGGCCGGCACCCTCCTGAATGACCCCTACCACCCGAGCCCGGACGCCTGCCTCAGGCGGTTTCTGGAAGAAGGGGGGAGGTTGCCGGAGATACCGGTATAAAGCAGGACTGTCGCATGGAACAAGAACTGACAAACGAAGAACCAGGAACAAAGAACTGGGAACGGAGCTGTTCTTTAAATTTACCTAGCGTATATACACAACGTAAAGCAATTATGCTTTAAAGTAAAATAAATCGTGTAAATTCTTTACAACAAAAGAAAACAGAAGTGTATCCATCGCTAACCCATGAAAATTATGTCAGGGGTCTGCCATTTTATCTGAACAAGGAATCGTAGAGTTCTTGAACGGTTCTAACACCCTGAAGCTCCATATCCCCAACGTGACCCAGTCCCTCCAGATTGCTCCGAGAGAGGACGCACCGGGAAAACCCCAGTTTTTTGGCCTCTCTGATTC
>JABMQV010000308.1 GCA_013203065.1 Desulfobacteraceae bacterium
AAAGAGGGGTCAAGTCTACGTTTGACTCTTGCTGTAATTGGATAACAGTCAAACGTAGACTTGACCCCTTAATGCGCTCTCTAAACATCCGCTGGGCGATTCCGCTAGACATTCAGCATCCAAAGAACATCGCCTCATCGGGCTTTACCGCTTTATTCTTTATTCCACTCTATGCATTGATACGCCTTCCTCCTTTCATAGTGACAAGTTTCCTTCTGCAGAGTCGCTTTCAAATAGTCAACGCTGCTCGAAATCCTTCATAGATCGCGTCTATGATTTTTCTCGGCTTAGCGCAGTCTCCCACTGAATAGATACTGTCGACCTTGCCCTCGATCTTTTTCGCCAGGCCATTTGCGGCAACAGCTCCTAACGCCAGAACGACGGCATCCGCTCTGACTTCTTCTTCCGCCATCGTTTCCTGGTTCACAAGGACAATCTTGTCTGGATCAATACGATGGATCTTTCTCTTCAATACGACTTCAATATCGGATTTTTCAATTCTTGATAACAAGTCCATTCGGTTGATCGGCTCCATATCCAGGGCCAGACTGTCCAGCATCTCCACAATAATAATTTTTTTATTGTTCGGAGCGAGGTAAAAGGCGGTCTCGCATCCCACGGTTCCACCGCCAGCAATTAAGACTGTTTTCTCGCTAATTTTCTTTTTGCCCTTGAGAACATCCCAACTTGTCGTCACAAACGGCTGTTCAATACCCGGAATCTCCGGTATCAAAGGCATAGCCCCCGTAGCGATAATGACACAATCCGGTTTCCCCTCAATGATGGTGTCTTCGGTAACGGGCTCTCCGAGACGAAGTTTAATGTCTCTTTGTTGGACCTGACGCAGGAGGGAGTCTATAAGCCATGAAATCTTCTCCTTGCCGGGAGGCACTCTCGCGAGAAGAAGCTGCCCTCCCAGCTTGTCGGATTTCTCAAATAGGGTGACCTCATGACCCCGCCTGCTTGCAACGATAGCCGCCATCATACCCGCCGGCCCGCCTCCTGCTATATAGATCTTCTTTTTCGTGCTCACCTGTGTGAGTTGGCTTTTTAGGCGTTCACGCCCCGTCAAAGGATTCACAGTACATCGAATGTCCAGATCCCTGAAGATCCGACCTCCGATACACCCTGTGTTGCAGGAAATGCAGCGGTTGATGTCCTCTTCTCTGCCTTCCCTCACTTTTTGCGGCCAATAGGGGTCGGCCAGCATGGCTCTACCAAGGGCCACGAAATCAACTTTTCCTTTTTCCAGGAGTTCCTCCGCCACATGTGGGCTGCGAATCACCCCGACTCCGATAACGGGTATGCTCACAACCTTTTTTATGGACTCGGCAAGGTGAATCTTCCATGCTTCACCATAGGACATTGGCTCTATCATCGTTCTCATGGAGCCGTAGGTACCGGCAGTGACGTCCAGGACGCTCACTCCGGCCTCTTCAAGTAATTTGGCCGCCTTCTTGGATTCGTCGAGTGTCCTTCCCCCCTCTATAAATTCTTCTGCGCTGATGCGAAAGAGAATGGGATAATCCGTCCCCAGTTCTTTTCGAATACCCTGTATAATTTCCAGAGGAAAAGCCATTCTCTTGAGCAGATCCCCTCCATAACGGTCCTTACGGTGGTTGGCACTTGCCGACATGAACTGCGAGATAAGATATCCGTGAGCGCCATGGAGCTCGATGCCGTCATATCCGGCCGTTCTTGCACGGATCGCTGCATCAACGAATTTCTTGACTATGGCCTCCACTTCGTCGGTGCCGAGCTCTCTGGGCATTGCATTTAGAAACGGGCACGGGATGGGGGAGGGAGCGACAGGTTGGAGACCCCCTATGCCTGATGGTCTGGTTTGCCTTCCCGCATGGTTCAGTTGACAAACGATTTTTGCCCCGTAAGCGTGGACCTCTTCTACCAAGTTGTTGTGACCGATGAGATAATTGTTGTCATGGAGCGCCATGTTTGTAGGTCCCGTAGCACCTACAGGATAGTCGACACACGTGGTCTCTGTGATAATCGTTCCGATACCGCCCCTGGCCCTCTCCGTATAATATTCGATCTGCCTTTGTGTTACCTCTCCGATTGCGCTGGCCAAACGAGTCCCCATAGGGGCCATGACCAAGCGATTCTTGCATTTCAGGCTACCCATAAGGCCGGGCTCAAGGATTTTCCTGTATAGACTATCTGTTCTGCGCGTTGTCTCCATAGCTCCTCCCAAACTGTTTTTGACGTCTATATGTGAAAAGGGGTCAAACCTTTGATTGACCTTCCTTTATAGTGAAT
>JABMQV010000309.1 GCA_013203065.1 Desulfobacteraceae bacterium
ATGTATTCCTGTGGTTAAAATCCTCATCTTCTCCTCCGGGCCGTAGGCCATATTGGCCGGAGGCTTGACCTTGCAACAACTATCTCATTTCTGGATGGACACAAGTTAGGAAATTTTTTTGCGGAGGCCCTAAACATTGTCCATTTCTTCTGCCATTTCTCTCTTGTAGTATTGATAGTATTCAAAGACCTTTTTGACATAAAGCTGGGTTGCCCTGATGGGAGGGACATCTCCATGTTTCCTAACCCTACTGCTTCCCGCGTTATAGGCGGCAACCGCCAGTTTGACATCATCATCGAACTGGTCCAGCAGATCCCTGAAATACTTGACACCGCCGTTTACATTATGCCCCGGATCAAGGACGTTCTTGACGCCCAGGGCCTTGGCGGTATTGGGCATAAGCTGCATGAGACCGCTTGCCCCCCTCTTGGAAACGGCCTGAGCATTATACCCGGACTCTGCCATAATAATGGCCTTTACCAGAGCCGGATCGACGCGGTGGCGCTTGGCTGCACGAAGAATGATGGGGTGATACAGGGATTCCTTTTTCTTTTTGCGGAGGGATCTCTCCTTGACTCTTGCGGTCTTCTCAACAGATTTGATACCTGGGGCTGGGAAAGTCTCCTCTACCGTTTCAAATCCGAATTTAATAGATTCAAAGGTCTTTTCATCGCAAAGGTACTTCACTTCTCCATCGTCAACGGGTGCGGCCAGTGAGCTCTTTTTTTCTGCTGGTTGGGCTGCGCTTTTCTCTGTGCAATAGGCTGAAGGGAAAAGAAAGAAGATGAGCGCTGTTGTGAGTAGCCACAGGGCTAAATGGCGAAGTAATGATTTTTTGAATGAATCATCATCCATAATTCGGTTCCTTTTTGTAAAATTTAGTGAACATAGTTATCGTAGTCATGTTTGTCAAGTCGTTGATCTGAGGTGAGTTTTCCCCACGTGCGCCCGGACGTCCCTCATTTTCAAGTCTCTTGGTCCACAGGACTAGCATTTTTTGTGCCAAAAATCCGTTCCTCTTTATCTGCCTGGAATGACAGTCAAATCTTCAAAGGCCCACATTTATGCGCAGTAGAGGGGACATGAAATGTGTGGCATTGCTGCCCCAATTGTACCATGAATGCCCCAATGCAGGCCTTCGGCCGCAACCAAATCAGTGACCGGAATTCATTGACTTTTCATACCCCGTGACCTAATTGAATAAAGCATCATGAAAGGAGATCCCCACATGCTTGAAAAGATAAGGCAGACCGCCGATTTCCTGGAATCCAAGTTGTCAGAGCCACCCACGATGGGAATGATCACCGGAACCGGATTGGGATCCGTTACAGAGCGGATGGATGTTGACTTTCGTATCCCTTACGATGAGATCCCTAATTTTCCAAAGGCCTCTGTTGAGGGGCATAAGGGAACATTGGTGGCAGGCAAGCTGGCAGGGAAACCACTGATTGCCATGGAGGGCCGCTTTCATCTTTACGAAGGGTATGCGCCCAAGGAAATCACCTTTCCTGTTCGGGTTATGGCGCTTCTCGGGGTAAACTATTTATTCAAATCGAGCGCAGTGGGGGGGCTCAACCCGCAATTTGAAACCGGAGACCTGGTGGCGGTGACAGACCATATCAATCTGACGGGTGCCAACCCCCTTATAGGGCCAAATATGGAGACCTTTGGTCCCCGTTTCCCTGACATGATCCAGGTCTATGACCCTGACCTGGTCGTCCTCGCCGGGGAGAAAGCGCTGGATTTGGGGATATCTATAAGGCAAGGGGTTTACGTGGGGATACCAGGGCCAAGTCTGGAGACACCGGCGGAGACACGATTCTTGAGAATGATCGGGGCCGATGTGGTGGGCATGTCCACAGTATCGGAAGCCATCGTCGGGGTCCACTGCGGGCTTAAGATCCTGGCGATCGTCGTTATAACCAACATGAACCTGCCGCACACTATGAAGGGAACCTCCATAGAGGAAGTGATCGCCAATGCCCAAAAGGCAGGCCCCATCCTCTCACGACTCTGGGAGAAGATTATCGGAAGCCTAAAAAGTTAAGATTATTTTTAGTGTCTCCTGTTGTCGTGCCTGTTCAAATGCCCTAAGCGCTTCCTCCACGGGATATGTCTTTGTGATCAACCGCCCGATGGGCATATCAGGATAGGCTCTCAGCACACGTATTCCGTCTTTAAATTGGCCGCAACGGGAGCCAACCAGTGTGATTTCATTGACAACGATGGGTGCCAGATTGAGATCTCCTTTTGATTCCATTGTGGATTTGAGCACCAGGGTCCCACGTGGCCGGCACAGGGCCATGGCATCATTCAGGCCTGTCAGGGACCCGGTGGCCTCCACCACCACATCGGCCCGGG
Source organism: Desulfobacteraceae bacterium (assembly GCA_013203065.1). The sequence goes on from JABMQV010000309.1 coordinate 2,362, forward strand.
GCTCCGCCTCGTCACATCCTTTTGCGATTCTGAGATTGCGCCACTTTGCCCTTTCAAGCTTCTCCGGATGGTGCCCCACCAGGGTAAGATCATTTACCACTGTTGAAAGCACCCATGCACAGAGGATGCCCAGTCGCCCATCCCCCAGTACCACCACCCTTTCCGAACCTCTCAAAATCAGCTGTTCCAAGACCTCACACGCGGCTGACAGAGGCTCGATGAACACGGCCCGGGCATCCGGCACCGTTGCTGGAACCTCTTTGAGATTTGCGACGGGAAGCACCAGGTAATCGGCCATGCACCCGTCCAAACCCAGGATTCCCGGGACCTTGCGCCCCGGACAGTGTCGACCCATCCCTTTACTGCACCACTCACAATGGCCGCAGGATACATTGATTTCCCCCACAACCCGCTTATCGACCCATTCAGCGATCCCGCATTGATCCACCACACCCACAAACTCGTGGCCCAGGACCCCTTTGAATCCCTTATAGCCCTTTATGAGCTCCAAATCCGTCCCACAGATTCCAGCCATCCGCACACGAATTCGAGCCCAACCCGGAGGAATTTCGGGCAAGGGATAGTCCCGTACAACGCTCAATCCGTCATCCAGCAAAACTGCTCGCATATCAGCTCTTTCCCAATATATTTAAGGCCCACCCTGTCATCTTACTGATTTTGGGGTTCTTGACAACAACCAATTTTTTTCTTTGCTCAACCTTACCGGGCATCGGGATGTTTGAAAACATGTATCCGTTCGCAGGTTCAATGGTTCAGGCCTGCCCGTGAACGCTTACCAAAACATGGGGAAGCCAAACGCCGGCTTGACGTATGGGGCCGCGCCATCTACCATAGGACCCCATTGTTCAAACCGAATCGATAAGACTAAGGGCCTGCATCATGGAGCGAGTGGATATAATCATTGAAAATGGGACTGTTTTGACCATGGATGAAGACAACGCCATCCATGAAGGGGGATTTCTTTGCATAAAAGAGGACACCATTTCCCATGTCGGATCAGGGGACAAAAATGCCTTTGAGGCCAAGAAGAGGATTGATGCCAAAGATGGCCTGATCCTCCCCGGGCTGATCAATGGCCATACCCACGCCGCCATGAGCCTTTTCAGGGGGCTGGCTGATGACCTCCCCCTCATGGAATGGCTAAACAATTATATCTTTCCTGTGGAGAGCAAATTGAACGGGGATTTTGTCTCCACCGGGACAAAGCTTGCGTGTGCAGAGATGATCCTGTCGGGGACGACCACTTTCTGTGACATGTATCTGTTTGAAGAAGAGGTGGCAGAGGCGGCCGGAGAAGCCGGGATGAGATGCGTGGTTGGGGAAGTATTGTATGATTTTCCTTCTCCCAACTATGGGCCCATTGAAAAGGGGTTTGAGTACACGGAGTCGTTGATCAAGAAATGGCAGGACGACCCCATCGTTTCAATCGCCGTAGAGCCCCACTCCCTTTTCACCTGCAGCCCTGATCTCCTGACCACTGCAAACGAACTGGCCCTGGAATATGGTGTGCCGCTGGTAATTCACCTGGCCGAGACACGGAGCGAAGTTGCCGAGGTAAAGAAGAGATACGGCAAGAACCCCGTTGAACATCTTCGCTCCCTGGGCATCCTGGGCCCCCACCTCATAGCGGACCACTGTGTCCATCTGGATTCCCACGACATCAAGACGTTGGCCGAACATGAGGTGAAGGTTGTCCACAATCCCGAGAGCAATATGAAGCTGGCTTCAGGCGTCGCGCCTGTACCTGAACTTCTGGCCCGGGGCGTGACCGTGGGATTAGGGACCGATGGGTGCGCCTCAAACAACAACCTTGACCTCTTTACGGAGATGGATATGGCTGCAAAGCTCCATAAGGTCCATAACATGGATCCCACATGCATGGATGCCATCACGGTCTTGAGGATGGCTACGATCGAAGGCGCCAGAGCCTTAGGACTTGAAGGAGTTACGGGTTCCCTGGAAGTGGGGAAGAAAGGGGACGTCATCGTTGTTGACTCGCAAAGGCCCCACCTGACACCCATGTACAATCCCTGTTCACACTTGGTATATTCGGCGAGGGGGAACGACGTGGTCCACGCCATCATCAATGGACGGCAAGTCATGGAAGACCGGGACCTGTTAAGCCTGAACCTGACTGAGGTTATGGCACACGCAAGGGAAAAATCTTTGCGGGTAAAGGAGTGGCTCTCTGGTTAGAGAATGCCTGCAAAGGAAATATGTTGGCGGAACATGATAGATTCATCGCCCTTGGAAGCAGGTTGAAAGGGATCCCAGAGGTCCATACCCTGGGGGTGCGACCCAATTTTCTTGACTATTCCACCAACGAAAGGGGGTTGATTCTCGATGCCAAGATCATCCTCTACCCTACCCTTAACTATGCCCAATTCCTGACGACCATGGGAAAGCGGATTTTTCCCAGCCTGGAAACCCACCTCTATGCCGATGAGAAGATCAAACAGACCACCCTTTTTTATATGTTGGGGATACCGCACCCCCGTACAAGGATCTACTACCGCCTCCACCACCAGATGATCCGGGAGGAGTTCCTTCTCCCCTTTGTTGGAAAACTGCCGAGATGCTCTGCCCAAGGTCGAGGGGTCTTCAAGATCAACAATTCAGAAGACCTCCAAAGATACCTTGAACTCACAAAGGTTGCATACATCCAGGAATACTTGCCCCATGATCGTGACTTACGGGTCATACTCATCAATTACAGACCCGTCCTTTCCTATTGGCGTGTCAGCGCACCCCAAGAATTCAGAGCCAATCTCTTACAAGGGGGCAAAATCTCCTTCTCTCATATACCCCTGGACGGCATAGCCCTGGCAAGGGAATCTGCCATGAAGTGCAAATTTGATGACGTGGGTATGGATCTTATCCAGTATTCCGGCAGGTGGTATATTATTGAGGCGAACATGAAGTATGGCCGCAAGGGATTGAAGATGAAGGGGATGGACCTCAAAGAGATCATACGTCAAAAGCTTGTTTCAGGGGAACTCCTGGAAAAATATGATGGCTAAGAAATCAAAAACCCTTATTCTTATCGTTTGTGCCCTTGTTCTGGTTCCGTTATCTTTTGTCGGGTATTTCTGCGTCAAGGTAGCCCGCGAGGCCTCCAGCCGTATTGAGAGGGGAGCCATTGATCGCATCATTGCCTCGGAAAGCCCTGTCTATTACGATGACGGCCACACCCCCATTGGTGTCTTTTTTGAAAAAACCCACCGGAAATACACAAAATATAAGGACATCCCCGATATCTTTGTAAAGGCCCTGGTGGCTGCCGAAGACAAGGATTTCTTTACACACTGGGGATTTGCCCCCAAGGCAATGCTGAGGGCAATGGTGGCCAACATCAAGGCGGGCAGAGTTGTTCAGGGTGGCAGCACCCTAACCCAGCAGACGGCCAAAAACATATTCAAGCGAGAAAAAAGATCCTACAAGGCAAAGTTCAAGGAAGTGATCGAGGCCTTTCTCCTTGAGTGGAAATATAGCAAGGAAGAGATCCTCGAGATGTATGCGAATCAATTCTTTGTGACGGGCTATGGAAAGGGCCTTAAGATCGCTGCACAATATTACTTTGGAAAAGACTTGAAAGATCTAGACCTGGTAGAGGTTACATTTATCGTAGGCTCGGTCAAAGGGCCGAATCGTTACAATCCTTTTTTGAAGAAAAACGAGGCAGAAAGAGTGAAGGCCAGGCGGCTCGCCAGGCAGCGGAAGGACTATGTCCTTTCCAATCTGCGAAGGCTGGATTTCATCACTCAGAAGCAGTATCTCGAGGCCATAAAGCGGGAAGTCCCTTTCAGGGAAGGAAGGATAACCTATCGCCTGAATGTCATTATGGACTATATTCGGGAACAACTTGAATCCGGCTATTTCAAGGAGATTTTCCGTGAACAAGGAATGGACAATTTTGCTACTTCCGGGATCAGCATCTACACTTCCATCAATGAGGAGATACAAGAGGCAGCCCTGAAGAGCCTCCGCAACCATCTCCCGGTAATGGATATCAGGCTGAATGGCTACAGCGGGAGCAGAGCAGAAGGACCGCCGGACGATGTGCCACAGAAGGACCTGAAGGGACCAAAGGGCGCCCTGCCCTTTCCGGCGCGAATTACCCATGTTGATATAGAAGATAGAACGGGTCATTTGGTGGTCTCCTGGGACCATGGGGGCGGAGTCATAGACTTTGAAGGCCTCAAGACCGTTGGTGAGGCCTGGCTGAAATGGAAGACGGGGGCCTGGGCGGTATTTGAGAAAAAGGATGTATCCGGGTTCTTGAAGAATCTGCACGTGGGAGATCTTGTGGAAGTACGAGTGGTTCGCTCACCCCGGATAGCACGGGATGGCAAGGAAAGTGCAAGAGTGATGCTTTCCAAAATCCCGCAATTGGAAGGGGGCATTGTGGCGCTCCATGAGGGAATGATAAAGGCCATGGTCGGCGGATTCGAGGATCGATTTTTTAACCGGGCCGTTGACGCAAAACGGCAATTGGGGTCTATCTTCAAACCCATCGTCTACACGGCGGCGCTGCAGCTCAAATGGAATACCCTTGACCCCTTAAAAAATGCCAGAGACATCTTTCGATTTGAAAACACCTACTATTTGCCGCGACCGGACCACCTCCCCTTGAGCCAAAAGGTCTCAATGGCCTGGGCAGGGGCAAAGTCAGAAAATCTGGCGACCGTCTGGCTGATCTATCACCTGACCGAACAGTTGAACATGAGTGAATTCAAGCAGGTTGCGAGTATTGTTGGACTTGCCAGGAAGAAAGGCGCGTCCTATTTGGATTACAAGACGAGGATTCGAGATGACTACGGGGTTGTGGTGAACCGGGAAGCACTCACGGAAGCCGCCTTTGAAGAAGCAAAAAGGGGGATAGAATCGGATCTCATATTCGGGGGCCAGGAGGAAACCCTAAAGAACCTCAAGCGCCTGCACTTCAAAATCGACACATCCTACGTAAAAACTGAAAGGTCGGATGAGAAACAGCTCCTGAGATACAGCTTTAGCAGGCTCCGCGATCTTGACCGGAAGGCGAGGGAACAATTTCAGGAGATCCCGGTCCTGCTTGACGAGTATTCCCGCAATAAAAGCCCAACAATATGGCAGGAACTCTCGGAGCATCTCCGCCATTTTTACAGGGCCGAGGATAGGGGGACAAAGCTTATCTTTACAGAAGATCCTGAAGACCTGGCTCCTCAAACACTCCTCCCGTTCACTCCGGAATGGCTCCTCAAAAACCGCGCACACCTCACAAGGGAGAAGATATGGGTAGACGGCCTGATCACTTCAGGAGTCCTGGACCTGATTCAGGAACACATGAAGGATATCTATAGCCGATTGAGTGCCCAAAAACCTTACGACCTTGAAACATTGGCCAAGATTCGTGATTTCAGAACCCTTGTCAATCTATCCTATGTGGTGTATCTCTCTAAGAAAATCGGGGTCTCTACACGGTTGGATCCGGTGCTTTCCTTCCCTCTTGGACCAAATTCAATCAGCATCCTGGAAGCGGCACTGGCCTACCAGGCACTCATAACAGGCAACGTCTATCCCCTTTCGCCTGACAAAGGTTCGGCAATGATCCCGATAATCACCAAGATCGTTGACAGGGAGGGCGATGTAATATGGGAATACAAACCACAGCCCGTGAGGATTATATCAACCAGGGTCTCCAGTCTGGTGAGTGAAATCTTGAGAAAGGTTATGGAAATAGGCACGGGTCGCAGGGCAGAGGGTGCGGTCAGGGCTTTTGACATCCCTATCCCCACCTTTGGAAAAACCGGCACGGCCAATCAATTCACCAATTCGAGCTTTGTGGGGCTGATACCCGGTCCGGACCACAGGACGGGACAGCTTGACCTGAAAGATGGATACACCATAGCCGCTTATGTGGGTTATGACGACAATCGACCCATGGAGGCAGAACACTTTACCATATATGGTTCTTCAGGTGCCCTACCCCTCTGGATCGACACGGCAAATGCCATCACCAACTCAGAAGGTTATTCCAAGAAACTACAACTTGCAGACCTGGTATTCGGCGCCAAATCGAGCCTTATTTCCACTCAGGGAGGCCTGAAGAGCATATCGGTTTCACCCCTGAGCGGACTCATTGTAAAATCGTCGAAGAAAACCACTGTGAGTTCATCTCCTGTCAAAATTATCGGAGAGGTTGATGAGCATGGGGGTTCATTGAACTTCAAGCGACACTTTGAGCCAGTGGGAGGAGAAGTGGAATGAAGATAACAAAGGGGCTTCTTTTGATCCTTTCATTTTTGTGGGTCTTCGGGTGTGCCCCGGCCCGTGAAACGCACCCACCCGTCGGGCCCCCGGTCGGGCCAAGGGCACCGGTAAAACACGTCGCGTTGTTTCCTTCTGGCATACTTGACCAAAAGATCGCTCTTCTTGAGGATAGACTCGAGGATGAGGCTCTCTCAGAAAAAGACAAGGCGTTAGCCTCGAGGCTTCTCACTACATACAAAACGCTCAAAAAGCTCTCTGCCGACGACCTTACAGATAAGCGATACCGGATGGTCATCCAAAGGCTTTTTGAAAGCCTGACCCTCCTTGATGAAAATCTCATGGTGAAAGAGAAGACCGGGGCAAGGGACGTTGTAACGGCCATGATGGGTTTTTCCAAAAAGAGACGTGAAATCCTCGATAGTTATCTAACAAGGAACTACAGAGGGGTGATCAATCGTTCCATGGAATTGAAATCGGTATTTGGTTCGGATGCCCTCACCCCGGAAATCGGTCTTGTCTATGCCTTATCCCTGGCAAAGGAAGGGTTGCTGAAGGAGGCTGTGAGTGTCGGAGAGGGCGTCGTGAATCAGTTTGAAGCGACCCCTGGCCTAACGGTCCTTAGAGTCAGCATGGCAGAGTGGAAACTGCGCTTGGGGCGGCAGGAAGGGGCCTCGTCAATTTATGCAGGGCTCAAAG
>JABMQV010000310.1 GCA_013203065.1 Desulfobacteraceae bacterium
GGAGGGAAAGGGTTTGAATTTTGGACCAACTCCCTCGCTCAGGAGAAACAGGAAGGCAACGGTTGAGTCATTTTTTTCCCCGATCGCTGAATGACACCACGGCTTCCATAAATTCAGGCGTGCAACAACACATACTCTGATTGCGATTTTCCAGTTCGATGGCGGCCTCCAGGGATGGCGCGTCGAGGTTTTGATTGAGAGCCTCTTTTGTCAGACGAAGACCCATGGGGCTCTTATTGAGCATCGTACGGGCCGTTTCCATTGCCTCATCCCTCAGTTCATCCTCCTCCACCAAACGGCTGATAAGGCCGATCCTCTCCGCCTCCTTGGCCTTTACGGTACGGCCTGTCATCAGGATCTCTGCGGCCCTGGCCCTCCCCACGGCCCTGGGCAAGAAATAACTGGTCCCCAGTTCACCGCCTGAGAGGCCAATGTTGATGAAGGATGCGATGAAGGTGGCCCGTGGCGTTGCGAGAATAACGTCAGAGGCAAGGGCGATACACATCCCCGCTCCGGCAGCCGGGCCGTTTACTGCTGCGATTATCGGCTGGGGCAACCGCCGCATCTCCAGAATCCGCTCAGAATATCTCTTCTGTATAGCCACCAGGTGGGAGGCTGCATTCGAAAACAGGGTAGAGGCCTCGCGCCGCAAACGGGAGTCCTTTATGTCCGCGCCCGAGCAAAATCCCCTTCCCTCCCCGGTGATAATCAGCACTCTCGTCTTCTCCCGGTCACGGAGTTGATCAAAGAGGGTGTGGAGATCCTCTAACATGTCCAGATTCACGGCATTCAGGCGATCCGGCCGATCGAGCGTAATCAGCCCAATCCCGGCCTCCGGTTCTTCAAATCTTAGGGTGTTAAACTTCATCCAAATTCCTCCACAATGGCGGGCTCATGAAAAATCCGGTGCCCGGGGTCAACTACCCCGCAATGAATTGTGCCACCTGTTCGCGATGATAGACAGGATCCCCCAGGGCCACCTCATTGGCCTTGGCCCGTTTCAGATATAAGTGAATGTCGTGCTCCCAAGAAAAGCCTGTACCGCCCAGTACCTGGACGGCACTCGTTGAGGCGTTCCTGTAGACCGTCGAACAATAGGCCTTGGCCACCGATGCTGCTAACGCGGCCTCCTCGGGATTCCCATGATCCTGGGCCCACGCGGCCCAATACAGGATGGAACGGGCACTTTCCACCTCCACGTACATCTGAGCGCACCTGTGTTTAACCGCCTGAAATGCGCCGATGGGCTGGTCAAACTGGACGCGTACCTTGGCGTATTCCGTGGCTATTTCCATCGCCCGCTGGGCACCCCCCAAACATTCAGCGCAAAGCCCCACCTGGCCCCGTTGCAAGACCCGGCATAAAGGTTCCCACCCTTTGTTGGCTTCTCCCAGAACCTCATCCGCGCCGACCTCTACATCTTTCAGTTCCACTGCGCAGAGCTTACGGGTTCCGTCCATGGCGGGCAAAAGCGACACAGACACCCCTTCTCTCTTTGGATCCACCAAGAAAAGCGTAAGTCCCTCCCCGGCCGAAACATTTTCCGATTCAGTTCGGGCCGCGCAAACAATAAAATCCGCCACATGGGCATCAGGCACATAGAGTTTTGTTCCGTTCAATAAGAACCCATCCCCGTCCGGTCGGGCATCCATTTCGATATGGCCAAGGTCTCCGCCTCCCTCCGCTTCATGGAGGGCCAGGGTGCCCTTGATCTTGCCTTCGGCAATCCCGGGGAGATAGGCCTCTTTCTGAGATCCACTCCCTGCCTCCATAATGGCTTCAGCCGCCAACAGCACGGTAGAAAAGAAGGGACCTGGGACAACCGCCCGGCCCATCTCCTCAAGGATCACGGCCAGATCCATCAGATCCATATCCAGCCCGCCATGTGCTTCCGGGATTCGCATGGCCGTCCAGCCCATCTCGACCATCTTCCCCCAGATCTCGTCCGTAAACCCGCGCTCGTCCTCGAACATGGCCCGGACATATTCCATCGGGGATTCATTTTCACAAAACCTGCGCGCCTGCCTGGCGATTTCGATCTGATCTTCGTTCAGCCTAATATCCATCTGGGCATCTCCTCTATTGTTGCCTTGCAACCCGGGTGATATCCTTTGGGAGGCCCAGGACACGTTCTCCAATAATGTTTCTCTGAATCTCCGAGGTTCCCGCCTCTATGGTGTTACCTTTGGATCTTAGAAAACTGTATTGCCAGTATCCATCCTGAACAGACCAGGGAGACCCTCCCATAATCTGACTGTTCGGGCCCTGCATCCCTATGGCCGCCTCGGTTATCCTCTGGTTGGGCTCACTCCACAAAAGCTTCCCTATTGATCCTTCCGGACCCGGAATACCGCCACTGATTTGATGGCTGAGGTTTCGTAACCCGTGGTATTTCAACACCATGACTTCAATGTAGGCCTGGGCAAGTTGTTGCCGGAAAATGGGGTCTTCACTCACCGGTTTACCGGCGCGCTTGCTTTGTTTGGCCATCTCTACCATTCTCTCGATGTTTTTCTGATATACCGCGGCCATTGTCACATCTCCAATGACTCTCTCAAACATCAGGGTGGTAATGGCAATTCTCCATCCGTCGCCTTCATTTCCCACCAACATCTCCACAGGCACACGAACATCTTCCATGTAGAGTTCATTGAAGTCCTGTTCTCCGGTAATCTGGGTGATGGGTCTCACCTCGATGCCGGGCAGTTTCATGTCCAAAAGGAGATAACTCAACCCCTTGTGTTTTTTCGCATCGGGATCGGTGCGGACAAGGAGAATGCAGTAGTCCGCCATATGGGCAAAGCTGGTCCAGGTCTTCTGTCCGTTGACAATATAATGACCATTGTCCTTAACAGCCCGGGTGGAGACATTTGCCACATCAGAGCCCGCATTGGGTTCACTGAACCCCTGGCACCATATGTGCGTCCCGTCCAGCATCTTGGGTAGAAATTTCTGTTTTTGTTCCTCGTTCCCACAATATTGGATAGTGGGAGCAGCCATGCCAAAGGTAATCACCCCCGGCATCCTCAATTCGACGCACGTAGAGGCAACGGTCTGAAGGACGATGACCTCCTCCATCAAGGTTCTTCCCTGCCCGCCATATTCCCTGGGATAATGAAGACCGGCATATCCGGCCTCGTAAAGCCTTCGTTGAAAGTCCTTGTGGGCGCGGGCCCATTCCTCAGTCGCATCAAAATTCCGGTACCGGGCGGGGTCCCGGTCATCGGGAAGATCTTTCCTCAGCCACGACAAGAACTCCTGTCTGAAGGCCTCTTGCTCGGGGGTAAATCTAAAGTCCATTTCATGTTTCTCCTTTTTTGAGCGCGGTGAACGATTCCATTATCGGATTCTCGAAAGCGGGGAAACCTGAAACCCGGAACCTCACAACACCAGGAGTCTCCAAGTTTCAGATTTCAACTCTCTTTGGTTAGTCTTTTCCTATAATTGAAATGGCGCCCACATTCATCCACGGAGTCCCGCCAAGGTTGTGTGTCAACCCTATCCGGGCGTTCTTCACCTTTCTCTCCTCGGGGACCCTGTCCAGGATCTGCTCATACATGGCGTAGATCATCCGCAATCCCGACGCACCGATGGGGTGACCATAACACTTGAGCCCTCCATCCACCTGACAGGGGACCTGTCCGTCCAGATCATAGAACCCGTCCATAATATCATCATAGCTCCCCCCTTTGGGCGAGATATGGAGGTCTTCCATGGTAACCATCTCGGTTATGGAGAAACAATCGTGGACCTCCATCATGTTGATCTCTTCTCTCGGGTTCTTGATACCCGCCTCTTCATAGGCCTTTGTGGCGGCCTTCCTTGTTGTAACAAAATGACACCCGTCCCAGTTTGAATACATGGCCTCTTCACCGGAACTGTCCGATATCTGTAACGCCTTCACCTTGACGATATCCTGGTTTTTTTTGAGGCTCTCCGCGATCTCCGGCGTGGCGATAATGGCGCAGGCAGCCCCGTCGCTCACCCCGCAGCAATCAAAGAGTCCCAGGGGATAGGCGATCATGGGGGCGGCCTTGATCTGCTCTTCTGAAATAACCTTCCGCAGATGGGCCTTGGGGTTAAGTGCCCCGTTTGCATGGCTCTTTGCAGAGACATGGGCGATGGCATCCTTGATCTCGTCCATGGAAATGTCCCATTTTGCCCCATAGGCCGTGGCCAATTGAGCGAACATCCCGGGCGGCGTCATATTGGCCCCAACCATCATGGCGCTGACACCCCTGGCGGCACCCGCAGGAAGTCCGCCATAGCCTGTGTCTTTCAGCTTTTCCACGCCAAGTGCCAAGACGATATCATAAACACCGGCCGCTACGGAATAACACGCTGCCCGGAATGCCTCCGTTGCCGTGGCACAGAAGTTTTCCGTCCTCGTAACCGGGATGAAGGGCAGCTTCAAGGTCATGGAGAGGGGCAGAGCCGCCTTCCCTATATTCACTTCGTCAAAGTGAGAGCCCAGATAGGCCGCCTGTATCTCCTTTTTTTCAATCCCCGCGTCCTCGAGACACTCCACAAATGCCTCTACCATCAGATCCTCGGCACTCGATTCCCATCTCTCACCAAACCGGGTGCACCCCATTCCAATAATTGCCACTTTGTCTTTTATTCCCTCTGCCATCTTATTTCACCTCCTTTGTGGGTATAGCCTTCCAAAAATACCCCACAATATCCCTTTTTGGATCATAGTATTTTCTCCGAAAACTCATGGACACGGGCATACCCGTTGCCAGCGACTCAAGGTCGCAATCGGTAAAATCAAAATAGTATTTTCCGCCTCCCTCAAAATTAACCGCCCCATAAACAGCGGGGGGATTTAAGGAGGCGGCCAGCATGTCTCCCGTGTAGCTGGCGATATGGGCGATCTTGTCGGAAAACCGATACTCCTCCATTTCATCGACGGCCCCGCAATCGGGATTTACGCAGATCCTTTGGGGAGGGAGTTGCGCTGTCCCGCATTTCTTACACTTGCCCCCCCAGAGTCCCAGGACCAATTTCCTTTCTCGCCAGAGCGCTGACCAGCGGGTCCAAAGGTCCTCTTCTGCGCGCAGGCCCGCGTCGCCGGGGAGGATATCCCTCCAGACGAGATATTTTGTGTAGTTGTCCAGCTCCGCCTTCCTTGCCAGGCATCCGGAAATACCGTTTCTCTCTTTCAGGTTCTCTATATTTTCGGTCACCTCGAAAGAGAGGGCATCGCATCCACTGCCAAAACTCACCACCAGAATCTTGTCGCCCGGTTTTGCCTCCTCCAGGGCGGAGATCAGCATCACAAGGGCATGGGGTGTTCCGGTTTCCCCCATCTCAGCCTGGAGATTATCCTGTTCCGCCTCCGGTGAAATGCCCAGCACCTTATTGAGTTTTTTTCGTGCCGCGCCGTAATGGCAGGGATAAACCACCTTGGCAAAATCCGAAATCTTCAATTGATATTTATCAAGAAAACCGTTTACCGCCTCGGGGACGAGTTGATCAAATCCCAGATCCCTGATCCATCGGTCCTCCCACTGACGGTCAAACTTGGCAAATCCGCCACGGTAGTGATCCACAAAGTCATGGGTGGTGGAGTAGGCCCCCTTGAATTGGGCAATCACATCTTCACTGCCCACCAATAGTGCTGCGGCACCATCCCCGAAAATCAGCTCCGGGGGAGAAGCAGGTTTCCCCAGACGGGAATCGGATGAACAGACAAGGATGTTGTTTGTCCTTTTGGATTCCACGCCTTCCAGGGCCGACAGCAACGCTGTGGTCCCGGCCTTGATGCCGCCGCTGAAATCCGCCGCCCGGATATGATCATCAAGGCCCAGGGCCGCGGTGATGATGCCGGCATTGAGCCTTTCCTTGTAGGGCATGGTGGTGGAGGCAAAGTAGACCCCCTCCACATCTGAACGTTCAACCCC
>JABMQV010000311.1 GCA_013203065.1 Desulfobacteraceae bacterium
AAATAGTAGTACTATTTAGAGGATTTTGCGATTGAGGCGCGGCCGAAGATGACCTGAAGATGGGATGTGAAAATGTAGTTATTTTTGCGTAAGCCCTTAGTGGATAAGAGCAAATAAGGCGCGGTAAGCGTGATGTCGGCATTATTGGTGGGAGTTATGTTTGGTCTGTCTGCGGGTTTTGCCCCCGGCCCTCTTCTGACACTGGTGGTTACGCAGACGCTCCACTACAGTGTCCGGGAAGGCATACGCGTTGCAATGGCTCCCCTTATAACCGATGTGCCGATTATTCTGATTTCATTTTTCATCCTAAACAGACTAGCCACTTTTGACATGGCGCTCGGGTTTATCGCCGTTTCAGGGGGCATTTATGTCCTCTACCTGTCTTACGAAACCATCAAGACAAAACCCGCCAGAATAGAGACATCGCCCAGTCAGCCTCGATCTCTCGGAAAGGGCGCGCTGGTCAATGCCCTGAACCCCCATCCCTATCTGTTCTGGGTCAGTGTGGGGGTGCCTTTTATTCTGAGGGTCCAACAAAGCGATCCAAAAGCGGTTTGGGCATTTATCTTCTCGTTTTATTGCTTCCTGATCGGCTCAAAGGTCGTGACAGCACTCATTGTCGGGAAATTCCGGACATTCCTGGAAGGAAAGACATACCTCTATATAATGCGATTCCTTGGGATCATCCTGGCGGTCTTTGCCATATCCCTATTTCGGAATGCTCTGGTCTATTTCGGCCTGATTTAATACCGCCGCCTGCCGGGTATGAGATCCGGCCTTATGATGAACATGTGAATTCCGGCAAGAACGACCACCAGTGCGGAAAAGTAAAAACCTGGACGCAAACCGAACGTGCCGATTATAAACCCGAGAAAAATCGGACTTAACAGACCTCCAACCATTATCGCTGTAAAACGCAGACCCATGGCAAGCCCTGATTCATTTGGGTCTGTTAGGTCGGCGGTCATCACCATTGATAGCGGCTGGGTCATGCCAAATCCAAGTCCGAAAATCGAAATCAGTATGGCGAATCCTGCTACCGAAAACATCCATGGGAGCAGCCCAACCGCAACGATAACGGCCAACATGGATACCGCGAGTATCTTTTTACGGTCAAATATATCCAACAGCCTTCCAAAGATGAGTCTGATGGAAGTCGACATGACTGAAAAAAGTGATATCAGAAACCCAACGCCAATTTCTGTCAAGCCTTCAGTGCGGAGAAGGACCGGCAAGAATGAAGCACGCAAATTGGCTGCAAAAACGATCGCAAATGTAAAAATGAGGATCATCAACATACGTGAGTCCATTGCCAGAACCCCGGCCTGTCGTGCGTCTTGAATCATATTATATGAAGATTTCGTAGACTTTGATTCCTTTGTATCTTTTAATCCCAATAAAACCAGTCCGGCGCTTGACAACGCAAGGACCACCCAGAATGCAGCCTGGTAATCAAAGCGATCTACGAGAACACCGCCCAAGATTGGTCCCACGCTCTGACCGGCCGCAGCGCCAAAGCTGAGCCAACCGAATCCCTTCTCCCGCCTGGATGAATCAGGAAGCCGGGAGAAAAAGGCCTGGCTGGCGATAACAAGCAGCAAAAAGCCGATTCCGGCAATCAGTTGGGAAATGATAAGCTCTAGAATAGTGTCCGTGTGAATCAAAATTACGGCATTCAGAATATTACAGATGACACCGAACAACAGCAGCCGTTTTACACCAAACCTGTCAACCAGCCCACCGAGAGGTATTGATAAAAACACCGCAACCAGACTAAAGGCGCCCACAACAAATCCAATGGTCGAGGGGCCGGCTCCCATTCTTTCCGCCAGCAATGGTATAAACGGAAAAACAATGCCGTGGCGTGTGAAATGTAGGGTAAATGCGATCAGAATCAACCAGATATTCATAATCAATCTATCGATAGGGGGTCTAAGGGCGTGGGAATGGCTATGGGTGTCCAGACCATTAAGAATCCAATATCCAACTGCAGGGTACCATAAAATGAAAGTGGTGTGAGCAGGATGGGAGTAAGTAGCTGACTATTGTGACTCAGCACCGGAAAAAGGGCTTCCGGCTTTAATTCAAAATAGAAATCCTGGTCCTCAGGGCCAGGTCAGAGATAAATGGCTCTGCCAGGCAGGATTGACCTGGAGTATTGGCCTCCATCACTCCTTGCGCCATTCAAATTGCAGTAGATTAAATCCCCTTCGGGGATAACCAAAGCCGGGTCCTTTGGGCCCGGATCTTTACGCTTTGGCGGCCTTCTCACGGTTGGTGATGCGCTTGTTTGACCAGTCCTTCATGTTATCGGCAGGCTGTTCCTGTTCTGATTCCGGCCTTCTGATTAACGTGATTGCCTCCGTAGGGCAGGTGATGGTGCAAACGCCGCACCCAATGCAGCGATGGGGCTGGACCTCGTATCCGTCGTCTTCTTCAATGGCATCCATGGGGCAGCGTTCATCTGCGCATACACCGCATTCGCTGCACTCGTCCTGATCTATGGCGGCAACAAAATTGCTTTTGGCTATCATGTGCGGTGCATCAAAATCCTTAAGGGCCCTGATAGCCAGGCAGCAACAGGGGCAACAGTTACAGATGGCGCCATGACTGCTTTTTACATTGTAAAAGGCGTTGTGAACCAGGCCTTCCTCTGCGGCGGCTTCCAGCACCTGGATCGCTTCATCCTTGGAGATGATCCTTCCCCCTATGGAAAAGTAGTCATAGGCGTTTTCTTCCCTGGAAAAGTTGAGGCAGTTTTCCAGGGTATGATCGCAAACCTGGCCGTCAATACCCTGTTCTTTCCGGCAGATACAATCCATTACCCTGAATGAGGCGGCCTGGTCGAGCATGCCGCGAACTTCTTCATAACTATGGACCTGTTTTCCGACCTCGATGGCCGCGTTGACCGGTATGGTGCGTGCCAGCCCCGGTTCAAATCCTCCCAGTGTCTTGGTGAGCGTGGGCAGGTATTCTTCAAACATTCCCACCAGTTCTTTGTCCAGACGGTAGACCTGGTACTCATAGATGCCGGGCACAAAGGGTGAGAGCATATAGTACTGCCGCCCGCCGGACGTGGCGCTGCCTATCTGGCCGCGTTTGGCCATATCGTCCAGGATGGGCTGCATCTCCTCCCCGGTCTTATCCAGGCTTTCGCCGATTGTTTCCGCGGGCAGGCCCCAGGGCATCAACTTCAATGCCACTGCCGCGTCTTCAGGCCGGAACAGTTTTTTTAAAATCTTAAGCTCCACACCGCTTTTGGTGGGCGGAAACCCCTGTGGGAGTTCGTTCAGTTTATTGGCCAGTTCCTGGTATACATCTGACATGATAAATCTCCTTAATTTGACCTGAATTATGCGGCAATTGCCGCGCTTCACCTACAAACAGCCTTTTGTAACCGCCCTTTAATAATCTCATTAAAACATCCCGCAGATCGGGATGCGAACCTAAGAGGCTCCACCGGTCAGACGATCACAAAAAACAGTAAATACGAAATTCGAAACAAACCCGAAATAGGAATGTTCAAAAACTTCAAACAATAAAAGACGTAAGGGTCAGCCTAACATACAAGGGGCTTTCGGTCACACACTACTGCACCGTCCCAAAAGTTCTTTCTTACATTTTCGCAAAACAAATTAACCGGATATTCCCCATATATAATCCACTCATATCTTTAAATACATGCTAATATGTTGATAATATACAACAATTACTTAGATAATGCCGACAATATGGATTAACGGCAGCCCACTAACATCATTTTTCAACAATCGAAAACCCGCCTGCCAACCAACGCAACCGGTGGTAAAAGATGCATCCTGATAGGAAAGATC
>JABMQV010000312.1 GCA_013203065.1 Desulfobacteraceae bacterium
GGGTGCCTGAAACAACGCGCAGGTTTTTGTTGTCAGAAGTTCTGGCCGTATGGGCCGTGCCGGCAACGGACTGGTCATCCACAAGGATGATGTTGAGACCATCCCCCTGGGCCTTGAGACCGGACAGGGTGGTTTCGATTACCCCGGCCTCGTTTCTCGCAGGGATGAGAACTGTTATGTCACTCAGATCATCTTCAGAAAAATCCGGGGCAGCATCCAAAGACTCGGACGTGGCCCAAGGGCGCCATGGCAGAAGCAGTATGACAATCCAGATACAGGCTCCAGCTATAGCTAAACTGGTCAGGTTCATAAAACTCATTAAACTATGCCGTAAAGGCAAGGCAGACCTTTAGAGTAATTATTCTCAGGCAGAACCCGGGAACGATGATAAATCATCATATTTGCTTCACCTGGCTATTCCAGGAATTAAACCTCTGTTTATTTGCGTCCTATCTTTCATTTCATGTTATTTTTCCGACATATTTTCCCAAATCATGGAATATCCCTGGCCCCGGCCGACGCACATGCTGGTGAGGCCGTATCTGGCATCCGGATTTTCCTTAAATAGCCCGGCGAGAAACGCCACGAGGCGCGGGCCTGATGCGGCCAGGGGATGCCCATAGGCAATGGAGCCCCCCCATCTGTTTACCCTCGGATCATCCCATTTCATACCAAGACGATCGAGGCAGTAGAGGGCTTGCACTGCAAAAGCCTCATTTAGCTCTACGATATCTATGTCGTTCATGGTCAGCCCGGCCCGCTTGAGTGCCTTATTAGTGGCCGGCACGGGTGCAATACCCATAACGGTCGGGTCTACTGCTGCCACTGCTGAGGATATCCACCTCATAATGGGTTTGATATCCAATTCCCTGGCCCTGTTTTCGCTCATTAGAATCACCGCGCTGGCCCCATCGTTCAAGCCTGAGGCATTGCCTGCGGTTACGTTGCCGTTTTCCCTGAAAGGCGTTTTAAGATCTCTCAATCCCTCTATCGTGGTATTAGGTCTGGGCTGCTGGTCCTTGTCCGCTACCATACGGGTCCCGTCTGCTAATTCCACCTCTAAAGGGATAATCATGTCTTTCATTTTTCCGGCTTTGATCGCTTCGTCAGCCTGAAGCTGACACTTCGCAGCGTATCTGTCCGCCATCTTTTTGGTGAATTCGGGAAAACGTTCATGGATGTTTTCAGCGGTCATCCCCATGTTAAAAGCAGATGGGCCGCCCATTACCTCTTCAGACCTCGGGTGCGGATCACGCATAAACCCCATTGGGAGGTGTCCCATATGCTCGACCCCTCCGGAGATAAGGCAGTCTGCCATGCCCGATGCTATATAGGAAGTACCGAAACCAACAGCAGTAAGGCCTCCCGCACACATGCGGTCTATGGAACAGCCCGGGATCTCATACCCCCAATCGGCCAGCATGGACACTACCCGTCCTATGGTCCCCCCTTGTTCTTTCACCTGATTGGTAACTCCCCAGATATTGTCTTCGATCATATCCGGTGTCACCTTCGGATTTCGTTTGATCAATGCCTTCAACAGGGAAACGATCAGATCATCGGACCTGGTCTTCCAGAACATCCCCTTTTCTCCGGCCCTTCCAAAGGCCGTTCTAACGGCGTCAACAACTACCACATTGTTTAATTCTCTGCCCATGGATTAACACTCCTTATTTTCAAACTTCCGGGTTTCTGATCTTATGGTAATAGTCCTGTCCGGAATCAGGCCGTGTCTTTTTATTGATGTCGCTCCAGCTATTGCCTTACCATTCCGGCACCAAAATCAAAGGCCTTGAGATTCACATCCAGCTTGCTCGCAGGGAGGCTTCTCAAGATCACATCCTTGAAGTCTTCCTGATCTGCTTGGAGATCAACCATCCGGGATGCGGCCCCTATCATAATGATATTTGCCAAGATGGAATTACCCAGTCTTATGGCCTCATCCGTTGCATCGATGAACAAGGCTGTCGATGATAGCTCCTTAACCGATGCCTTGATTTCATTTAAGGAAGGATATTCTAATTCTCCAGCGATAACACCCACAGGGAAGATGGCACGTGTATTAGCCAAAACCTTTACTTCCTGATTGCCATAGACCATCAGCGTCCTGATCGCCTCGACAGGCTCAAGGGCTATGATGAGATCCGCCCTCCCTTTGGGAATCTGGGGGCTCCAAACGGATTGGGCCGAAACCCTGATATGACTCATCACTGATCCACCCCTTTGAGACGCCCCAAAGGTCTCTCCTATGGTAACGAAATAACCATTGCGAATTAGCATATTCGACAAGACCCTGGACGCCATGACGTTTCCCTGACCGCCTACTCCCGTAACAACCATATTATATGGGTCCTTTGATAGTTGTTGCGTCTTTCCCACGTGCTATGCCACCTCCTTCTTCTTGATCGCCCCTGCAGGACAAATTGAGGAGCATACGCCACAGCCAACACAGAGAACTTCATCAA
>JABMQV010000313.1 GCA_013203065.1 Desulfobacteraceae bacterium
CCGCACAGAGGAGCGCTGTGCCGGATATCATCATTCCCTTGACTGTCCCGGGCTTGATCCTGCTGTGATCCATCACCAGTCCCTCCTCTTCTTTTCATCCTGTTTTTTCTTCTGGCCTCTGTTCTTGGCGAAGAGGGGCATTACTCGCTCATCTCCCTTGAGGGAATCCAGCAGATTTTTGGCCTCTTCCTTGCTCATCTGTCCGGGTTTTCGTCGCCTGGGGGCAGGGGAGCCGGGAGACTTCTGGCCCAGTTGACGAGGCTTCATCTGAGCGGGGCTCTTTTTATCTTTTTTTCCGGCCCCCTGGTTGGCCTGCTGCTTTTTTGACTGTTCAGGTTTGGAGGCCTTTTTCTTGTCCTGCCCCTTTCCTGGCTTGTCCTTCTTTTTTGAGTTCTTTGATGGGTCCATGCCCTTTGAACCTGAGGATTTATCCTTCTTATTGTCCTTTTTGTCCTGATTCTTGGCCTGTTTATTGTCCTGTTTCTTGTCCTTGTCCTTGTCTTTGTTTTTACCCTTGTCCTTGTTTTTCTTCTTATTGTGCTTCTTTTGCTTTTTTTTCAGCGCTTCCAGTTTTTTCTTAACAAACTCCTGATTAAATCGGGCGTCTTCATCTTTTGGATTGAGCTTGAGCGCACCTTCGTACGCATCCACTGCCGTCTGCCATTGTTTAATGGTGGTCTGGGGGTTTGATTTCTCCGTCCCCTGACCCTGGCGATAGCGGGTGTTTCCCAGATTGTAGTAGGCCAGATTCTGCAAGGATAGTTCGGGGCTCTCTGTCGCCTTCTTGAGGGCCTTTGAGGCCTCCTTGTAGTTTTTGGCCTTATAGGCGGCCGCGCCCAGGTTAAACTGCAACTGTTTGTCTTCAGGACTCTCGTCCGCGGAAGCCTTATATTCTTTGACGGCGAGGGCGTAGTCTCCCTTTTTGTAGGCCTTTTCCGCGCCCTGCGGGGAGGCAGCGGCCATCTGAGGGTGGAGCAAAAAGGCCAGTATGGGAAGTATGGCGAGGGAGGCCACGGCAGCCTTTCTCGCTGTGAGAGGGCGGCGGTTGGCTGTTTTTATGACGGGGACGGTTTTTGGGGACGGTTTTCTGTCACCCATGACGAATTCAATGACCAGCAGGAGCAAGGCAAAGAGGAGAGGCCATTCAAAGCGATCGATGGGAACCTTGCGCATCCTCTCGGCGAGTTCCTGCTTGGGAATCAGACTGAGTTTTTGTTTGTAAATGGCATCCAGCCCCTGGGCCTGGCGGCCTAACGGTTCGTAAAGGCCTCCGGTGGCCTTGGCAATCTGCCCGAGCATCTTGTCGTCCAAACGCGACTTGACCATTTGGCCTTTGTCATCTTTCACAAAAGACATTCCCTTTCCGGGCTGGTTTATGGGGATCAATTCTCCGGCCGGAGTCCCAACGCCTACAGTATAAATGGTCATGCCCTTGGCAGCGGCCTCTTTGGCGGCGGTCAGGCCCTCCCCCTCGAGATCTTCACCATCGGTGATAAGGACGAGTATCCTGTGGTTTGCATCGTTTGAGAAGGCAAATTCCGCCTCACGGATGGCACTCGCCAGATCGGTGCCGCCTTTGGGTATGATTCCGGTGTCAAGGGCCATGAGTGATTGTTTAAAGGCATCATAATCAAGGGTCAGAGGACACATGAGAAAGGCCGCTCCTGCAAAGGGAATAAGGCCCACCCTGTCCCCCTCAAGCCTGGATACAAAGTCCATGATTCCCATCTTGCTCCTCTCCAGACGGTTGGGCTTTACATCATTAGCCAGCATGCTTTTAGAGGTATCCACGGCCATGAGAATATCAATGCCTTTGCGTTTGACTTCTTTCCAGCGAAATCCCACCTGGGGCCGGGCGAGGGCCAAGAATATGGAGGCAATCGCCAGGATGAGCAAGACGCGCTTTGTCATCCTTCGACCAGGGGAGACACTTTCAGTCAACCTCTCCAGCAAGTGCCCCGAAGCGAACCTGTGCAATGCCGCGCTGCTTCTCCTCTGAAAGTGGTAGAATCCATAGGCGAGGATGCTGCAGATGATCAGGCCGACAGCTAACCATATTGGGTGTGCGAATTGCATTTTGTTTTCCTTTCTCTTTCTTTGTTTCTGAGTAAACGGTTATGCCAGACTGACGCTGATAGTCCCTCTGATTCACGGCAATCGACGGAAACGGGTGTGGGCCAGTGTCAGTTCTATCCCCAAGAAGAGGAGCGCCGGAATCAGGAGCCATGAGAATACCTGGTTGCGGTGCTCAAACTTCTTTATCTTTCGGGTGGTCTTTTCCAGCTTGTTGATTTCATTGTAGATCTTCCCGAGAGAGTCGGTGTCAGTGGCCCGGTAATAACGCGCCCCCGTCATCTCGGCGACCTTTTCCAGGGTATCCTCATCAATATCGACCCTGGCCATGACGATTTTCCGGTTTCCAAACCTGTCGGTTGCCGGCACCGGGACTTCACCCCGCGACCCGGCACCGATGGTATAGACCTTGATTCCCAATGCTTCTGCGGCCTCTGCGGCCGTGAGGGGCGAGACCTTGCCGGCATTGTTCATCCCGTCGGTCAAGAGGATAACGATTTTGGATTTAGCCTTTTGGCCCCTCAAGCGGTTGACCCCTGAAGCCATGGCCGAGCCAATCGCCGTGCCATCTTCCAGCATACCCGTGTTGACGGTTTCCAGTCTCTGCTGGAGCCAGTGATGATCAAGGGTTAATGGGCTGACCAGGTATGGCTGTGCAGCAAATGCGATCAAGCCGATTCGGTCATTGGGGCGTTCCTCAATAAATCTTGCCACCACTCGTTTGACCACATCAATGCGGTTTGCGGGCTTACCCTTGATGGTAAAGTCGAGCGCCTCCATGGAGCCTGAGACATCCACGCCAAGCAGGATATCGATTCCGCTTGCCTCCACTTCTGTGGTTCCATGCACAATCTGGGGCTGTGCCAGGGCAAGGACCAAAAACCCCAGAGCCAAAGCCCGCAAGGTACCCAGCCACTTCCCGGCCCTTGATTTGCGCGCCCCGGCGAGGGCCTTGGCAGTCTGCGCGGTAGAATAACGCACCGCGCATGCCAGTCCTCTTCTTCCTCGCGCAAAGGCCAGGAGCGGCACCAAAGCCAGCAGCCATAATACTTCCGGATGATTGAAATGAATCATGATCCACCTCCTGCCACCACGGCGCTGCCGTCATTCAAACCGGCAGGGATTATTGTCTTCTTTGGAATGAGTCGGTGACCCTTCTCCCACAGTCTATGGAGCAGCGACCGGCTTTCTAAATCCTTTACAGCAACCAGGTCTTCCCCGCTGATCTGTGACTCCTGCTCGCTGCTCTCATCCTCCGCACAGGGGATTGTGTTCTCTACAAATTGCCATGCGCTCTGGTGCATCGCGGTCATCTGATCAACAGAAAGATTGTAGCGAGCGAATTTCGCCAGATCGCAGTGCCCCAGAAAGTCCTCCAACACCTCGCTGTGAGAGCTCAGGATTGCGGGTCTGTCAGAGACAAGACGTTCCATAAACTCCTCGGTGGTGTAGTGGGTTGCGGTCAGCCGAAACCGTTTTTCGATATATGTTCGGATCGCACCGGAAACGGCCACGGAAAACGCCCCTGCCTTCTCGGGGCGCATCAGTGCCCTGGCCCGCTCCAACTGTTCAAATGCAATCTCATGGGCACTTTTTACCCTGAATGATTTCCCGTTGCGAAGCCATCGCCGGACAGCCCAGGCAATCAAGAGCAGGAGAGCGCCCCCTCCGGCATAGCATGCCCATAACCAGGGGTAAGGTATGCTGATAGGGCCTTTTATATCCCGGATATCCTGTGCGATCGCCGATGGGGGTATGGCTTTGGCTTGAGCGGGAGGCGATCCCTGAAGAACCGGAGATGCGCCGGGGGCTGGGCTTTTTTGATTTTGAAACGACTTGGGTGATGGTGCTGTAACATTGTTTGCGGCCAAAGTCGCATCTGCCCCAAAAAGGATAGAGAATCCCGCCGCGGCTACGATGGCAATCTTGGTTAGACGTTTCATCAGTGTCTTCTCCTTTCCCTCGAACCAAAGAAATTGAGCAATACGGGCAGGTAAGGTTTGTCCGTTGAAAGCTCCAGGAAATCCACGCCTGACGAATGGATCGTCCTCCTCAGTTCCTCTCGGTTTTGGTTGGCCAGTTGCGAAAAGTTGTCCCTGATGTCAGCGCGTGTCGTGTCCAGTTCAACCTGTTCGCCCGTCTCGGAGTCCTCGATGGTGAGGAGTCCGATATCGGGCAATTCCCATTCCCTGGGATCGTTGACGGAAACGGCAACCATATCGTGGTGCCGGTTGGTTATCTGGAGTTTTGGCCTGAAGCCTTCAAGTGAGTCACTAAAGTCACCGGGCAGGCAGAAATCGGAGATAAGAAAGGTCACGGCCCGGCGCTTGATCACCTGGTTTGCAAAATCCAGGGCCGCTACCAGGTCCGTATCCTTGCCTTCGGGCTGAAAGAAAAGTATTTCGCGGATCACCCGCAGGATATGTGACCTCCCTTTTCCAGGCGGTATGTATAGTTCCGCATTGTCGGTGAACAGGATCAAACCCACCTTGTCGCTATTGCGAACCGCGGAAAATGCCAGGACGCTCCCGAGTTCCGCCATCATCTCCCGCTTGCTTTGGGCGGAAGAGCCGAATTCACCCGAGGCGCTTACGTCAATAATGAGCATAATGGTCAGCTCGCGTTCCTCGGTGAATTTTTTTACAAAGGTACGGCCCGTACGCGCTGTCACATTCCAGTCGATGCTCCTCACATCATCGCCGGGTACATATTCCCGCACCTCGTCAAAGTCCATGCCGCGGCCTTTAAAGACGGAATGGTAATGACCGGAGAAGGTATCATCCACGAGACGGTTTGTCTTGATTTCAACCTGCCGTACTTTTTCAAGAATTTCGCTGCTAATGTGAGTATCCATAGGTTACCTTCCTCTCTTTTTGACAGACATCCGTGAGGGTATCACGTCGGCTTTTGGGGACGTGGTCGGAAGCCTAGGGAACGGGAACGGTGTCCATGATCTTCCGGACAATATCCTCGCTTCTCAATGCCTCTGCCTCTGCCTCATAGGTAATGATGACGCGATGTCTGAGTACGTCCATGGCAATGGATTTGACGTCTTCGGGTGTGACATAGCCGCGTCCACGCAGGAAGGCCAATGATTTGCTGGCCATCTTAAGATTGATGGTGGCCCTCGGGGATGCACCGTTTTGGATGTAGGGGTGCAGATCAAGGCCGTAGGATTGGGGATCGCGGGTGGCGTACACCAGGGAGACAATGTAGTTCTTGACCTTCTCATCCATATAGATGGTGTTCACCACCTGGCGCGCCCGAACAATGTCTTCCACCGTGACTACCGGGTTCACATTGACAGGGGAGCCTGTGGTGTCAACTGCATCAAGAATGATGCGTTCTTCCGAGACCGACGGGTATGTAATGACGACCTTTAGCATGAAGCGGTCAACCTGGGCCTCTGGCAGGGGATAGGTTCCTTCCTGCTCGATGGGGTTTTGTGTGGCCATCACCAGGAACGGATCGGGGAGGGCATAGGTTTCCTCTCCGATGGTTACCTGCCGTTCCTGCATTGCCTCGAGAAGTGCGCTCTGTACCTTGGCCGGAGCCCGGTTGATTTCGTCCGCGAGAATCAGATTGGTAAAGACCGGGCCATGTTTGACAACAAAGGATACGTTCTGGGGGTTGTAAATCTCGGTTCCGATAATATCGGCGGGCAGCATATCGGGTGTGAACTGAATCCTCCTGAAACCTGTCCGGATGGCGGCGGCCAGGGTTTTGAGGGCCAGTGTCTTTGCAAGCCCGGGAACCCCTTCGAGCAGAATATGGCCGTTTGAGAGGAGGCCCACGATGAGTCTTTCAAAAAGTTTTCTCTGACCGACGATCACCCGGCCCATTTCCTGCTCCAACGGTCTCACCCAGGCAGATGCCTCATTCACCGAGTCGTTAATGGTTTGAATGCTCGTGAACTGGGGGCCGGAATGCATGGGCTCCGCCATCAGTTCCCCTTGATTTTGTACTGCCGTCTGGATCTTCATGATGTCTCCTTTCTTTGCTGGTGATAACTGTTTTCCCTCTACTGTTTGGTCCGGAAGGTAACATGCTATCCTTACAAGAACCTTTCTGTAGCATTACAGTCTTGTAATGTTTGTAATTATTCGGGGTAACTTTTCAATAAGTTCAGGGGAGATAACCCCTGAGAGGCAGGATCAATAGGACCGGAACCAAATTGAATATTGACGATTGAATA
>JABMQV010000314.1 GCA_013203065.1 Desulfobacteraceae bacterium
AGGGTTGAACCTGCTGGAGCCGACATTTCAAAGGAGAGAATGGGGGAGGCTGTCCAGCGGTTTATGGAAAACGTAAAATACCGGATTACCGTCACACCGGAAGTGGAAATTGCGGAGATCGGGGAATTGCCCAGGTTTGAGCTAAAGGCCAAACGCCTGATCCGAGAGGGTCAGTCGGGTCCCACCGGATAAGGGGTACGGACAATGAAATGGAAGCAATTTTTGAACCGAATAAGGTCAATGGGTCCAGACGAGGCCAAGGCCTATATGAACCGGCAAAAGGAAGGGGACTACACCCTCTTGGACGTGCGTGAGCCAGGGGAGTACAAAACGGCCCATATCCCGGGTGCCAAACTTATACCGTTGTCTCAACTCCCTGACCGAATGGGGGAACTGGATCCAAGAAAACCTCTTATTACCTACTGAGCCGTCGGCGGGCGCAGCCGTGCCGCTGCGCAGCTCCTGGAGGGACAGGATTTCAAGGAGGTTTACAACCTCAAAGGAGGCATCGAGGCCTGGGAAGGGCACACGGCAATGGGCCCTGCTGAGATGGGCATGGCACGATTAAGCGGCAATGAGACGCCCGAGGAAATTATTACGCTTGCCTACGGCATGGAAGAGGGACTCAGACAGTTTTACAAAATAATGGCTGAAAGGGAGGAAGCGGCTGAAGTGGCCGGCCTGCTCTCACAATTGGCCGGGATTGAAGAGAAGCACAAGCAAAGGCTTTTTGACCTTTATGTCGCACTTGATGACTCGGTGACGGACAGGGATTCATTTGAAGCCGGAATTGTCTCGGATGCCATGGAGGGCGGTTTTACAACCGAGGAATTCCTGGAACAGAATCGAGAGGCTATGGTGACAGTGCCTGATGTGATCAACGTGGCCATGATGCTTGAGACACAGGCACTGGACCTCTATTTGAGATATTCCCAGAGAACAAGAGAGATGAAGGGCAAGGAGATCCTTTTTGATATGGCGGAGGAGGAAAAGGCCCACCTGAGATCCCTTGGGGGCCTTATGGATAAAGTACGCCAACAGGGATGAGGACTTTGGTTTGGGCCAAGAACCCCTTCCTCAGTGCCAGATCAGAGAAGATGCCCCTGCCGGTATCTTGTTTGCAACGGAATGATGGAGTGATGGAGTAATGGAGTACTGGAACGTCGTAAAGGCGATTATTTTTTCCAAAACAAGAACTGTTTTGGAAGCTCCATCATCTCTGTTCAAGATTCTCTATCATTACTCCAACACTCCATTACTCCAACACTCCATGTGCGAATACGGTTCCAGTAAACTTATCCCCTCCGGGGTAATCAAAGCCGCAACCTATAGGCCCGGATTTTTACTCGTAAGGGGTGAGAATGTTTGACCAGTCAGGATCCTACATCAGACTTCTGTTATTCTGGGGAGGCATCTTTTTTTTCTTGAGCCTGGAACTGCTGGCTCCCTATCGGAAGAATACAGTGTCGAAACTGAAGCGCTGGATAAACAACCTCTCCCTCACCCTGTTTAACAGTCTATTCCTTAACCTGATTTTCTCAGCGGCCATCGTGGGCACAGCGACCTATGTGGAAGTCAATAAACTTGGCGTGCTTCATCTGGTCCAGATGCCACCGTGGTTCAGAATTCTGGCTGTGGTCGTGATCATGGATTTTGTGCTTTATGTCTGGCATCTCCTGAACCATGAGGTGCCGTTCTTGTGGCGTTTCCACAGGGTGCATCATAGTGACCTTAATATGGATGTTTCTTCTGCCACCCGCTTCCATTTGGGCGAACTGGGCATGTCCGCCATTATCAAGATTTCCCTTATATTTTTTCTGGGTGCCGGCCTTCAGGGCGTGTTGATCTTTGAGAGTGCACTGGTGTTGTGCGCCCAGTTTCACCACAGCAGCCTAAGAATTCCCGAATGGTTTGAAAGGATATTCCTGATCCTGTTTGTGCCCCCTTCCATGCATCGAATTCACCATTCCGTAATCATCCGGGAAAGGAATACAAACTATGGCACCATCTATTCCCTCTGGGACCGATTTCTGGGCACACTCAAAATGAATGTGGATCAGGCCACGATACGTATCGGCGTTGGCCCATACCAGAACCCGGCCAAGCTCAATTTACACCAGTTACTTGCAATGCCCTTTACCAGGCCCATCAGGTGATGCGATTTGGTGTTTGACCCAGGGGCAGAATTTTCCGAGGTCCATTTGGCAAAAACCTATTTTTTGAGGAGGTAAGACATGGATGCACATCAAACAGTTTGGAATGAAAAAGCGGCTGAAGACCTTATGAAACAGCTGGAAAAACGTCGTATGGAAGGAAGTTATGTCTCCACTGCGGCCCAGGCCAGAGGTGAGATTGTGGGGATGATCCCGGCCGGGTCGACGGTCTATCGCTGTGGTTCCATGACGACGGTGGGCATGGGCCTTTGGGACGAGATAGCTAAGCTGCCTGAGGTCAAAGTCATAGACCCTTTCCAACCCGGACTTCCACCCGAGGAGGCCATGGAGGTGAGGCGACAGGGCATGACCGCGGACGTGATGATTGCCAGTTCCAACGCCATCACCCTGGATGGCAAGCTGGTGAACCTGGATGGTATGGGCAACCGGGTGGCAGCGATGATATTCGGGCCCAAGAAGGTCATCCTGGTGGTCGGCATCAACAAGGTCGTGCCTGATTTGGATTCAGCCATGTCCCGGGTTAAGCACTACGCCGGACCGGTCAATTCCATCCGTTTGGGACTCAAAACGCCATGTGTAGAGACAGGGCTATGCACCGACTGCAATTCGCCCCAACGGATCTGCAATATGTGGAGTATTATCGAACGGCAAATGATAGAGGGCCGCATTCACGTAAAACTCGTCGGCGAAAACCTGGG
>JABMQV010000315.1 GCA_013203065.1 Desulfobacteraceae bacterium
TCAAACTCGGGGTGGTCCAACAGGGAGATGAGCATACTGGGAGAGGCATATATGGCCGTACACGCTTCCGTATCTATCGCCTGCAGGATCTTGGCGGGATCAAAGCTCTGGCAGGGCATGATGAGAGCAGCCCCTGTCAGAAGTCCTGCCAGTGAAATGCAGGTGTTCCCGAACATATGGAAGAGTGGAAAAAAGAGGCAAAGCCTGTCCTCATGGGTGATCCCCTGGCGCGCAGTTGAGAAGAGGGACTTGTTTATCAACCCCAGGTGATCAAGCACCACACCCTTTGGCTTGCCGGTTGTTCCCGAGGTATACATGATGGCCACGGGGTCTTCAGGGTTTACCCCTTTTTTGATCCTCTGGAACTCCACCGGTTCCACATCTTCCCCAGCGGCGGTCAATTCAGCCCAACTAATCGTGTCGGGTATGGATTCATCGCCCACTATAAAAACCCACCCGAGAGAAGGGATATGCTTACTTAGATGAAGGGCCGTTTCAGCAGGGTCCTCATCCCCAGAACCCTTGCCGGCGATTATGGCCACGCATTCCGATTGTTCCAGAATAAATTGAAGATCCTCTCTCCGTGCACCCGGGTCAATGGGGACCGTGATTGCCCCTGTATCCGCAAGTGCCAGCATGGAAATCAGCCACTCGGGGATATTCGAGGCCCATAGTGCCACCTTGTCCCCCCCCCTGATTCCCATCCTTAATAGTCCCCTTGCAACCCGATCAACC
Source organism: Desulfobacteraceae bacterium (assembly GCA_013203065.1). The sequence continues at coordinate 736 of JABMQV010000315.1, forward strand.
TCCCACGACAAAAGGGTATAGTTGTACCTGACACGCCTTTCAATATGGATGAGGGCATCCCGTTCCGGATATTCTTGAGATATCTCACGTATCATCTGACCGATGGTCTTCCTGGCTAATTCCATCAACGCTACTCCCTTCTCCTGTAAATCCTTCAAACCCGAAAGTGGGTATGATATATCACCACCGCTCACATATGACAAGGCAGTGGTCCAAGAGCCATTACCCTTGACATGCAAGATGGATTCATCAAAGAATGGGAAACCGGAGGGGGCAATCGCGGTTGGCCTAAACCCTTCAGCTTGCGGTAATATGGGGTTCCCGCTCGCAAAGGTGCCAAGCCCCCGAATTTTCCCCTTGTTGTTTGTTGCGGTCTTTGCGATTCTGCGTCGGAATTCTGAGAAAAGGCATCCCTAATAAAATGAGTCTCGTTACCGTTCTCAAGGTCTCACTTACATTTGTGAGAAAGCAGATTTTTGATGAAATCGGGTTTCAGGTAGCCCCTGGTAACCGGATTGGCCTTATCGGCCCCAATGGCTCCGGTAAGACGACCCTTCTTAGGCTCCTCAATGGTGAGATCTCTCCTGACAGCGGAGAAGCAAAAAGGGAGAAGGGGATTGCCATAGGTTACCTCCCACAGGATGTCCAGGAAACTCTGGCCGGCCCTTTACTCCAATCGGTTTACGATTCAATCCCGGGTCGGTTACGGCTGGAAGATGACCGGACAAGGCTGGAGGCGTCACTTGAGGAAGTAAAGCAAGTGGAACAGCAGGCCAAACTCGCCGCCCGACTTGCAGAAATTCACCAGGAGTTGGGCCGTCTGGAGTTTGAGTTCCCGCACCATGATGCCGAAAAGATTCTGTTGGGCCTGGGGTTCAAGATCTCTGACCTGACCATGCCAATCGCCACCCTGAGCGGTGGGTGGAAGACCAGGGCTGCATTGGCCAGTCTCCTCTATCAACGACCCGATCTGCTCCTCCTGGATGAGCCCACCAACCATCTCGATATCCCCTCCATACGTTGGCTTGAACAATATCTTCAGGGCTTCAAAGGGGCCATGGTCCTCGTATCCCATGACAAGGATTTCTTAAACAGGCAGATCCATCGCATTCTGAGTTTTGAGCCGGAGGGGATGAAGTCCTACAGTGGAAATTATGATTTCTATCTGAAGGCCCGCGAAGAAGAAAAGAGGTCCCTGGACGCGAGTGCCCGAAAACAGGAACAAAAGATAAAGGAGGCACAGAAGTTTATTGACAGATTCCAGGCCAAGGCCTCAAAAGCCAGACAGGCCCAGAGCAAGATCAAACTGGTCAAAAAGATGGAATTGGTCAAGCGACCACCCGGAGAAAAAAAGACCCGCTTCTCGTTCCCCGAGGTCCCCAGAAGCGGGAGACAAGTGGTCACGATCAAGGGTCTCTCAAAGGGATTTGATGGCAACCTGCTTTACCGAGACATAAACTTAAATGTCTTGCGGGGCGAAAAGATCGCTATTATTGGACCAAACGGGTGTGGTAAAACCACCTTGCTCAAAATGATAGCCGGTGAAATCGACCCTGACAGGGGAACCATCTCGCTGGGGCACGGGGTCAATATGGTCTATTTTGCGCAGCATCACTCGGATATGCTGAATCCTCAAAAGACCGTCATTCAGGAGGTCTATCAGGTTGTGCCTGAGGAGACCATCGGTTTTGTGAGGGGAGTCTGCGGGGCCTTTTTATTTTCGGGAGAGGATGTGGACAAGCCTGTGGGAGTCCTCTCCGGCGGTGAGAGGGCACGTGTTCTACTGGCAAAGCTCCTTGTAAGACCTGGAAATCTTATGGTTATGGACGAACCCACAAATCATCTGGATATCGCATCTTCAGAAACACTGATCGACGCCCTTTCAAACTATAACGACACGTTGATGTTTGTCTCTCATAATCAGTCCTTTATCAATCGCTTGGCCACAAAGGTCTGGGCTCTGGGCGGGGGAGAGATCACCGAGTATCCGGGCAACCTGGACGAGTACTACGATCATCTTTCTCGAATGGGAGAGGGACCGGAGAATGGGCTCTCGGGGGCAAAAAAGCGCACCAAAA
>JABMQV010000316.1 GCA_013203065.1 Desulfobacteraceae bacterium
GCGGGCATAGCTCTGCTGCTCCGGTAGTCTCGCTGAGCAGTTGTTAAACAATCAATTTTTTGAAATCTTGAGTGAATCGCCTTCGCTTTATGACAAGGTCCTTTCTACCTCTCCCAGAGGCTGTGCCCCTGTCTTAAACCCCAACTACATCGTGTGCCATCGGAAGGGTTCGCTCCACTTGAGGAAAAAGCTGCTGATAAAATTTACGTCATGCGTTATGAACACCATGAATTTCCTAAAAATTTATGGGGATTCTTGAAAGCGAAGCAGTAAGAAATAGGAAGCGGTAACAGAATTTAAGGGGTATTAAGCATGGATGAAAAAGATAAGCAAGGTTTTTTTGCAGACCGCACCACACTGGATTTGGAGGACTATGTTATTCTTGATTATTATTTCGAGTCAACGATTGACCCAGAGGAAGCCGCAGCTCATTTGTGCCTAGAGCAATCGACCGCCCAATGGAAACGGGTAGGCGTTGATGAGGACCTCCGCCAACGGTTTGGGGCTAAGGTTATTGAGCTTTTTGTTGAACGGGAATTAGATAAACCATCCTATCCGTTGCTAGTGCCTTCTGATCTGAAATCCTATGGTTGCAGGGTCAAGATTGCCCATCCTCACGGCAATTTCGGCCCCAAAATACCGAATTTGTTATCGGTGGCTTGCGGAGAAGGGACTTTTTTTTCGAAGGGTATTTCAGCTATTAAATTGTTCGATATTGAGTTCCCTGATGGCTACCTGCGTCATTTTGAAGGTCCTCAATTCGGTATCGAAGGTTTAAGAGAGATCCTGGGTGTTCATGACAGACCGCTCTTTTTCGGTGTGATAAAACCAAACATCGGGCTAAGCCCTGAATCCTCTGCTGAGTTAGCATACCAAGGCTGGCTAGGGGGCTTGGATATTGCCAAGGATGATGAGATGCTGGGAGATGTGGCATGGTCGCCTTTGAAAGACAGAGCCAAGCTGTTAGGCAGTGCCAGATTAAAAAGTGAGAAAGAAACAGGTGAAAAGAAAATATATCTGGCAAATATCACCGACGAGGTGGATCGTTTAATTGAATTGCATGATATTGCGATAGCTGGCGGTGCTAATGCCTTATTGGTCAACGGGATGACAACTGGATTAAGTGCTGTTCGGATGCTCAGGAAACATGCTCAAGTGCCTCTGGTGGGTCATTTTCCTTTTATCGCCCCATTTACCCGGGCGCCTTATTTAGGGGTCCATTCAAAATTGATCACCAAACTGCAACGACTTGTTGGATTTGATGCGATCGTCATGGCGGGCTTTGGGGAACGGATGAGAACACCTGAAAATGAAGTTCTGCTCAATATAGAGGAATGCTTCAAGCCTATGGGGCATTGCAAGAAGTCCTTGCCTGTTCCCGCGGGTAGTCAATGGGCCGGTTCAACACCGGCAATATATGAAAAATTGAGGACTATTGATTTCGGTATTGTACCGGGAAGAGGGGTGTTTAGTCATCCCATGGGGCCAAAGGCAGGCGCGGCTAGTCTAAAGCAGGCTTGGGAAGCCTTTCAAAATGGATTAACGCTTGAAGCGTATGCTCAAGATCACCCGGAACTTAAAGCTGCAGTAGAGACATTTGATAAGTAAGAAACTAATTTGATGGTAAAAAGAATTGTGATTTATCTCGTGAACAATGATAACACTCACACAACTAGGAGAGAAAAATGTTTTCTATGAGCAATAGGCTGCCTTAAGGTTCGGTGAATATCATCGGTTCTAAGGCTTCTCCTGTCCGGCCATAAGCCCAGTTTTCTGGGCGGTCATATCCTTTCAACAATGATTTCCCTGAGTGCATCATTGTCCAGAGGAGCGGGATTTTTTTTGAGCCCGGTCGCCGCGACGATCTTGTCGACGTCCGACTCCGCGACCCCGTAGCCGCCCAGACGGGGGATTTTCAGGGTTTGAATCCATTCATCGAGTCTTTCGATAAGCACGCTACAGAGGGTTTCCAGATCTTTTTCCATTTCATAAGGTTTTCCACCCAGTAAGGCGCCGATTCTGGCATATTTTCTTAAGGCTACACCTTGGGGATTACACTCCTTCAGAATTTCAATATTTTTCCGGGTTGCCGCACCCAGCAGGGTCCCGCAGACCACACCGTGGGGAATATGGAAAAACCCTCCCAGGGGTGAGGCAAACCCGTGAATCACAGTCAAACCGGCGTTAGCCAGTGTTATGCCTGACACAAGGGCCCCGAAGGCCATGTCCGCTCTTACTGCCGTGTCCCCCGCCTTCTCAGTGCAGACTGGGATAATATTGTCTTTCATATGAGTGATCCCGCTGAGGGCCAGGGCATCTGTCATGGGTGAGGCCCCGGTGGAGACATAGGATTCAAGAAGCTGGGAAAAGGCGTCCATACCGCAGGCTGCCGTTATGTTTGCCGGACAGGACCGCATCAGTTCAGGATCAATCAGGGCGACGTCCGGGACAAATTTTTCATGGCGGAGGGATTTCTTGAAACCTTCCGGTCCAACATTAGACAGCACGGCGTTTTTTGTTGCTTCACTTCCTGTACCGGCCGTTGTGGGGACAGCGACAAACGGGGTTTTCCTTCCATCCGGTATTTTGGTACCGATTCCCTCCAGGAAATCGTAAACCGAGTTGTCTTGGGGAAGCATCGCTGATATTGCCTTTCCCGCGTCCAGGACGCTTCCGCCTCCAATGGCAAGTATCACCTCAATTTTCCTGTCCCTGAACTCCCCCGTAACCTTATCAACAAAATCAGGAGACGGTTCACCCTTGACCTCCATGATCTGGAAATCTATCGATTTTTTCCTTAGTCTCTTACTTATTTCATCTAGATTGCCCGATTGTCTGAGCGAGCCGGCACCGGTCACCATCAGCATCCTGGTACCGAATCCGGTGACGACATCAGCCAAGTTTCGGGATTCGCCAGGGCCAAACAGAATCTTTGGAACGGGACCAAACGAAAAATTCTCTAACATGGTAAGAATGGTAAGAACCCTCCTTTCTTTGAGTGAGTGTAGGAAATTTGGGCCTGCGGGTCAAGGCCAGGTCTGTTCCATGAATAAGACATTCCTCCCTTCATATTGACACCTCCCGCCAAACAAAGTAAAAAACATCTTTAGACCACCCCTGAAAAGGTCTTTGACAGAAGATTATTCACCGCAGAGGCGCGGCCTGCGGCTCGGAGAGGGCGTAGGCCCTACAGACCGGAGACTGCGAACCCTGCGCCTGCCCCGTAGCTCCGGGAGATGGTACTGGGGTCTCGAGTATTGATCTATGAATATCATTTATGTCTCTATCCAATACGTTATGCACATAGAGAAGGTGTCCCGTGGATTGATTTTATGTGCTCTTTTCTTCAATCCAATTAACCATAGCATCGAGAGC
>JABMQV010000317.1 GCA_013203065.1 Desulfobacteraceae bacterium
CCGCAAAATCTTTTTTATGCAAGATTTCTTGCGGACTGTAAGACATGGCCGGAAGATCATGCCCGGCATGATCGGCCGCGCTCTCCCACTCACCGGGGATGATCAGGGGCAAAGACTTTTTTGCTTGAACGCGTCCTGTGGATTCAGATGAGTCAGGGGGGCCTTTCAGGCACCAAAACTCCTCAAAAACCGCGTCAAAAACGGCTATTTCCTCGGGCCGGCTCACATAATGGGCGCTGAACAAACCGTAAGCTTCTTCCCGATCCTCCAGCCGAACCCACCTGAGACCCCGCAGGGCATCCAGAGTGCGACCCAGAGTTACGGGCAACCCCCTCTCCTTGAGACGCTTGGCAAAATGCAAACTGTTGAGCACAAAATCCCCTGAGCGGCCCCGGTGATCTGAAAGTGTTCCCGATTTCATCATGACTGCAAGGTCTCCGCCCAGGAGAGGACCAAATTTTCCCTTTCAACCCGTTCCATGTCCTCCTGATACTTGAAGAGACATCCCAGCGTCTCTTCCAAGGTCTCCGCGTCCAGACGGTCCCGGTTCAGCAGCAGCAGGGCATGGACCCAATCGAGGGTCTCTGCGACACCCGGTCTCTTGTAAAAATTCATCTGCCGCAATTGCTGCATGAGGGTGCAGATCTTCAAGGCCAGTTCCTCGGCAATTTGGGGCACTTTGGTGGTCACGATCTCATATTCCTTTTCCAAGGAGGGGTAATGGATCCAGTGGTAAAGACAGCGCCTCTTGATGGCGTCATGGAGTTCGCGGGTTCGGTTGGAGGTAATGACGACAAGGGGCTTGGTTTTTGCCTTCAGGGTACCGATTTCCGGTACCGTAATCTGAAACTCCGACAGGACCTCTAAAAGGAAGGCCTCAAACTCTTCGTCAGCCCTGTCCAGTTCATCGATCAGCAGACATACATGCTTGTCGTCGGCTTCGCTGCTGATGGCTTCCAGAAGAGGCCTCCGGATGAGGTACTCTTCGTCAAAGATATTTTTGAGATCGTCAAGGCCCTCTTGGTGTGCCTCCGCCAACTTTATCCGAAGGATCTGTTTGGTGTAATTCCATTCGTAGACGGCCGTATTGGAGTCGAGGCCCTCATAACACTGCAATCGTATGAGGCGGCGGTCCAGGGCCTTGCTCAGGGCCTTGGCCAGCTCGGTTTTGCCCACCCCCGCTTCACCTTCTAAAAGCAGGGGCTTTTCCATCTGTGAGGCCAGGTAGATGACTGTCGCGAGCCGGCGATCGCAAATATATTTTTGTCTCTTGAGGGCCCGGAAGACCTCATTGATGGATCGGAATCCCTTTTTCATGGCAACCGCCGAATGATGGGGTGATAGTCAATGTTTTTACGTGTGGTCTTGTTTGGCACAACAAACACTCGAATCCACTTTTTCCCAAACGTTTTAATATATAATCGGGGTGGACGATCTAAGTTAGAGACCGGGTTCTGCGCCCGTACCCGCCCCCTCCGGAATGGGTTTTTCCCAGAGATCCGACTCCTTCACCTGATAATCCGGCCGCTCCTGTTGAATCTCTTTCAGGGTCTGAGAGAGGAGTGACTTGACCTGTGCAAGTCTTCCCCCGTCCAGTTCTCTGCCCTTGCGCGTATAAAAACCTTTCTTCAGCTCTTTGGTCCTGTCGGGGACCTCCCTTTTCAAAAAATCTTCAACCGTCTCCTCAAATTCGCAGACGATCTTGCCCCCCCAAATGAGATAGACCAGCCCTGATTTTTCAAGGACGTCGGCGTCGTAGAGTATCTTGGCCTCAAGGGTTTCCGGCAATTCAGCCTTCCCTTTGTGGGCGCGAATGCAGTGGGAGATGGCCTTAATGGTTGTTTTTCCGTAACCGAGGTCTACCAGCAACTTCTCCGCCAGGAGCGCACCGGCCACATCATGTCCCACATGTTCAAAGCTGGGATCGGAAAAACCGATGTCGTGTAACAAAACACTGGGGATCAGGATGCTGTAGTCAACCGGCCCTTCATCGGTTCCTATTGCCAAGGCCCGGTAAAGATCCCGCAAAACATGATTAAAGTTGTGATGGTACCGATTCTCTTTGCCGTAGATCCGGCGGGCAGCTGAGTAAACACGTAAGATCTTCGGGTCATTTCGGGCATATTCATCCAGGGTGTGTCTCATGGTTTTACGTTGTCCTTCTCGGTTTCGGCCCTCTTTAACAAGGCCTCAAAGACAGACACAATTTCCGACACAAACGGCGGGTCGTTTATATGGTTGTCGAACTCGTACAGAGGAATCCCTGGTTTGAGGTTCGCCCGGAGGGTGTCCACAAAGGCTTGATCCGCTTTCAAATCCCGGAAATGAAGCCCGTCGCGATTGTAAAATGAAAACCCACCTTTTGGGATTACCACGGTTACGAGGCCCCGGGATTGGTTAAGACGTTCGGCCATCACTGTTGCCAAACGGATCATTTGCTGCGCATTTACACGCACCAGTGTTATATGTGGATTATGGGGGACAGAGGGTTGTGATCGATACGCCTGCGGGATTGTCTCCGGTTCGCGCAAGGTAATGACATCAATTGCGCCTGGGGTCACAAGCCGGGGAATACCCTTTAGCCCCCCTGCCAGAAGACGTTCAGGACCCCCCGCATGGATTCCCCCAAAGATTTCATCGGTGAGTTCGTGGGTGGTCAGGTCAAATAGGGCATCCAGACCGCCTTCCACGGCCAACTCCTCCATGGCCTTTCCGCCGGTACCGTTGGAATGAAAGGCGAATACCTCATACCCCTTCTCCTCAAGCAAGGTCTTGATGGGCAGTCCGACAGGGGTAGTTTGTCCATAGATGGTGATCCCCACTCTCGGTTTTTGGGTCTCTTTCTCCAGTAGCTTGACACCGGCCATCCCCACCACCGCCCCCACAGCATTTGCCAATACACGTTTCGTCAGGGAGTTGAGACCCAGTATATCAACCACCGAATGCATGATGGTGAGGTCCCGGGTCCCCGTATAGATGCCAAAAGGGGTTTGACCCGAGGCCACCGTGGAGACCATCATCTTTGGAACCCCCAGGGGCAGGGCCCGCATGGCAAACGTGCAAATCTCGGTCCCCTGGGCGCCGCCAAGGCCCAGTACCCCCCGGATCCGACCCTCGTTGTAGAGTCGTTTCAGGATTCGGGCAGATCCTTTGGACATGGCCCGGATTCCCCGGCTGCGGGTATCCTTCTCGGCACTCCGTGAGACCAGTGCTCCTCTGTCTTCCCCTCCCTCTCTTGCGATTTCATCTCCCGAAAAATCAGGATGGGGGGCGGCAGGGTTTTTCCGGTCGAGAATACCCGTATCCAAAACCATTGTCGTGTAACCGGTATTCTCAATACGGGACTTTACAAAAGCCGCTTCTGGTCCTTTTGTGTCCAGTGTGGCGATTATTGCAATGGCTTTATCGTGCTTCCGGGTCATGATATACCTTACTTTACATGGGCCTGAAGGTCCTGTTCCAGTAATCCCTGTTCTTGACTTCCACTTTGATTTTCTTAACCTCTTCGATAAACTCGGCCATAATCTCCGCTTTCTTGTAAACAATTCGCTTTCCCTTCTCTGCTGATGCCCGAAAAGGGTTGCCCGGGTTACCGATCAGGCCCGTATCACTGTACTCCTGATGATCCATCGGAACCCATGCCACATCAAGCCCATTCATGGTGAGATAAGGGGATCCATTTGCTTTTGTGAATTTATCACTGACATCCGTGATCCATTTTGGCGGATGAGTATAATCCTTGTCCGTCCTGTCGAGATGAACAATTTTCTTTCCGTACAATTGCTCAAAATATAAACACTCAGCTGCTTCCACCTCGCTACCGTGCCAACCGGGCGCCTCTTCCGGAGGATTTTCCAAAATATCGGTGTCCTTAAAAAGCCCCGGCACCGCCTCTGCATCATTCCGATAGCAGCATACGAATGCCCCTGTCTCATATCGCAAAGCCCTCAGAGCAGGGTCCACCGCCTTCATATTGGAGGTGTGGCCTGTGGCAAATATCAACTTGTTAAATCCGTTGTGTATGAGCGAGCGCCCTATATCATACAAAACATTCTGATAGGTTGCCGCACTCAGGGTAACGGTTCCCGATCCCACGCCGGGTGGGTGAAGATGCTGTGGAGAATACCCAATGGGGATGAGCTGGTAATAGGGGACATTCGCCTTCTCTGCGGCTATCTGACAAGGCAGCTCCGTAGCGATACTGTCCGTGCAGACAGGGCAATGCCTTCCATGCTGCTCGGTGCTTCCCAGAGGGATGAGTATGATGTCCGTCTCTTCTAACCACTCCCTCACTTCCAAGTATCCGCACCTGAAAAGATTATAAATCTTTTCCTCTGTGATCTCTTTTTTTTCTTCCCATTCCATAAATACGCCTCCTTTTTTTTGTAAATATCCGGGCCCGTCCAGGGTCCCCCTATACGGGGGAGGGCCAGGTTTTCCATGCCAAAAGAAAAATACTCACCAAAAGACTTATAACTTGTTGGTCAGCCGAATGAGAGCTGCCCGTCGATGGGCGTCCATGCCCTCGAATTCTGACTGCCTCACGGAGTAAGGAGCCAGTTCCTTCACCCCCTGCTCATCAACCCATTGATGGGTGATGACCTTCAAAAAGTTTCCTACCCAGAGTCCGCCTGTGTATCGGGCACCCCTCTGAGTGGGAAGAATGTGGTTTGTCCCCGCCACCTTATCTGCAAACACTTCTGCGGCGGTCTCCCCTAAAAAGAGCGAACCATAGGATGTCAACATGGGAAGGAGGGATTTCGGATCCCTCGTGTGAACCTCCAGGTGTTCCGGCGCATACTCGTTGGCGTAGTTCGCTGCGTCTTCCAGTGTCGGAACCACCAGGATAATCCCCTTATCCTCCCAGGAGCTCCTCGCTACCGCTTCGGTCTTGAGATCTGCAAGTTGACGTTCGACTTCAGAACCCACATCCTCCCCCAAGGACTCCGAGGTAGTGACCAGTGCACCTCTTGCCTGCGGATCATGCTCGCACTGGGCCAGGAGGTCTGCGGCGATGTAGTCGGCACGGCCTGTCTCGTCGGCGATAATCATGCATTCGCTGGGCCCTGCCAAAAAATCAATACCCACCTTGCCGAATACCTGTCGCTTTGCTTCCATGACA
>JABMQV010000318.1 GCA_013203065.1 Desulfobacteraceae bacterium
CAACAAGCGGAATTATGACCAAGCCCTTTCCCTGTGCGAGAGGATTTATGAAATGAGCCCTCCAGGAGATTTGGCCCTCCAGGCCCAAAGACTTGGCGCCCGCTACATGAGACACCATGAAGTCCTTGGGGAAATCTACCATCTTCGTGGGAGGGACGACGATGCCCTGAAGATTTTTGAACGGCTCAAGGCATTGGGCCCTATTTTTTCCAAGAAATACAGCCTTTCTGCCAAGATCTATATGCAGAGGGCGGATTATGATGCCGTGGCAAAAGAATATTCAAACATGGCAGTAAATTGCCCCCGGCACTTTAATGAGGCCGCTGCCGGCCTGCTTGATCTTGTGGATGTGGATCCCCTTAACGATTCCGTTTACAGGGCACTTTTTGAGATTTATACTGAGACAAACCAACTCCAAAGCATTATCGCAAGTTACGATGCCTTGCGCAGCACCGGGAAGGCCAAGGACAGGTTCCTATTTACGCTGATTCACATGCTTCACCTCTCAGATGAAAATGAGAAAGCAGTGACAATTCTCGAAGAGGAGGTTCAAAAAAGGCCTGATAATCCCCACCTTCAAATATTGATGGGAAAGCTGTTTCAGGCTCAGATGGAGTTTTCTGAGTCAGAGGCGTGCATCAAGAGGGCCATATCACTGGATTCACGGAATCGCGTTAAATACCGACAATTTTATGAGGCCCTGATCAAGGATCGTCAGAGCGCTGAGCAAAAACTCAAGGCCGCTGTAAGCGATCACCTAAAAAACGAGCGGTGCTCGGAGGCCATCCGAACCTGTGAGCAACTCTTGAAAATCAATACAAAGAACAGGGCCTATCAGGTGGCCCTTTCCAAGGTGATCGACAAATCAATTGCCATCGAGTTGGGTAAAGGAAATATCGAAGCCGCCGTTAATCTTATTGACCGCTTGGCGACCTTCGGGGAGGTCGATCCTGCTATCCCCAAGAAGGTAAAAAAATTACGACAGCAACTGTCTGGCCGCCGCATTGACGTCTATGAAGACATAATATCCAGAGGGAAGATTGAAGGGGATGAATTGAATCGAGTCCGGTCTGAACTGGCCGAGATGTATATGGATGAAGCCACTAATACCGGTCGGGCTGTCGCCTTGTTGGAGGAGGTGATCCAATCGGGTGGTCAACATGAGATTGATTCGCGATACCGGATTGCCCTCCATCAACTAAAGACAAAGGACCTTGATTCAGCGGAGATGCATGTCCAGAAATTTGCAGCACTCCCCTGCTCGGATGACAAGGTCAAGTCCCAGATGTATGAATTGGGAGGGGCTTGTGAGGCAGCGGGTTTAAAACACCAGGCCCGTACCCTGTTTAACAAGATACTGGTGGCAGATAAGACATTTAAGGATGTGGCCCAACGGCTTAAGATATTGAAACAGCCAGGAGGCGGCAGAGAGATCCCTGAGGCAGTCATGGTGCTCGATATCTGTGAGTCATCAAGAATAATGGACTTATTTGGGGATGAAGCCACTTACCAACTCAAAAATGCCCTTGAGGGAATTGCGTTCCCTATTTTCGGAGACTGCAAATCAGATTTCTCCAAAAGCACCGGCGATGGTTTCCTGGTCACCTTCCCCAATTCCAAGCTGGCTGTGGATGCGTCATTGCGGGTACTAAAGGAGATCTGTAGCTATAATTCCAGGATAGTTGATGGTCCTGAGATCCATTTAAGATTCGGCGTTCATTTTGGGGCGGTTCGGGTGCGGCCCGATGGGGACCGCCATGGGACAAATGTCAATATTCCCTTCCGGGTGGAGGGCCTTAAGGGGAAAGACTTGATCGAGGTCGAAGGTGGTGTCTCCCGAGGTGAGCTTCCCGCCAGGGACCGCATCTTGATTACTGAAGCAGTCCACCACGATATCTCAAGCCTTGACAGGTATCACATCACATTTCTGGGCCTGTTTGAACTTCGGAATATAACCGGGGTTCATAAGATCTACGGGGTACGGTCAGAAGCGGAATAGGCCTTGTATTTTGCCATGTGGACCTGTATCGCCATAATGGCGGCGGGCGTGATGCCCGAAACCCTGGATGCCTGCCCTAGGGAGACGGGTCTGACTTTTCCCAGTTTTTCCCTCACTTCAGACGTAAGCCCGTGAATTTCTTTGTAGTCAATACCCTCAGGGAGCCTGGTGTCTTCCATGCGTTTTAGCTTCTCCACCTGACGTTCCTGGCGCCCGATATACCCTTCATACTTAACCCTCGTTTCCACTTCAAAGGCAACCTGGTCCTCCGTTGCCGGGAGCCCTTCATCAAAAAGATGGAGATGGCCGAATAAAATCTCGTTCCTTCTGAGAAGCTGGGCCAAGGAGGTGGGGTTCTTGATAGGTGCAGAACCCAGTTCCTTCAATCTACCAAGCACCGAGGTCTCCGGCTTCAACCGAAATTCCCGCAACCGGACAAGCAGCTTTTCGACCTTATCTCTTTTCGTGCAAAACTGCGCGTACACGTCATCAGCCACAAGGCCCAGTCGATGGCCCAGATCCCTGAGTCTGAAGTCGGCGTTGTCTTCTCTGAGCAAAAGACGATACTCCGCCCTCGAGGTGAACATGCGATAGGGCTCATTTGTGCCCTTTGTGACCAGGTCGTCGATCAATACACCCGTATAGGCCTCTGATCTCTTGAGAATCAACGGGGCCTCCCCACGGATCTTCAATACAGCATTAACACCGGCCATGAAGCCCTGGGCAGCCGCCTCTTCGTAACCGGAGGTTCCATTGATCTGACCCGCATGGAAAAGACCTTCCACCAATTTGGTCTCCTGGGTGGGTTTGAGTTGAAGGGGGTTGATGTAATCATATTCAATGGCGTATCCGGGTCTCACGATATC
>JABMQV010000319.1 GCA_013203065.1 Desulfobacteraceae bacterium
GCTTTGCCCCACATCCTATGCATGTCCTTTCAGGTATATGTCTCTTACGACTCGCCATGGGGGATTTCTTCGCTCACGGTTTCATCTTCGGCCTGGATCGGCTGGGCATCCATCTCTGCGTCTTCCTCAGAATCTTCATCGAGCGTTTGCTCACCAATACGTTTCTTGGCATCTTCAATGAGATTCGCTGCGCCCTCCTCGCTGATCCCCTTAATAGAGGCCAGTTCGTCAACCAAGGCCTGGGCCACATCTTCCGCGGACCTGAAGCCATACTCATGTAGATCAGAGGCCCTTTTTTCGCCCACACCCTCCAACTGCAAGAGGGACTCGTATCCCTTTTTGAGGGTCTGTTTATAATTAGTCTCCCCGGTTACATCTAAGTTCCAACCCGTCAACCGGGAGGCCAACCGGACATTTTGTCCCCTTCTGCCAATGGCAAGGGATAACTGGTCGTCTGCGACCACCACTTCCATGGAATGATTGGCCTCATCAACGATTACCCGTATGATTTCTGCCGGAGAAAGGGCGTTACAGATAAACTTGGCCGGGTCAGGATTCCAGGTCACAATATCTATCTTTTCACCACGCAGTTCCTGGACCACCGCCTGAACCCTTCTGCCTTTCATACCCACGCATGCCCCAACGGGGTCGACATCAGAGTCCCTTGAGGTAACGGCAACCTTTGCCCTGGAGCCTGGTTCCCTTGAAACCTGCATTATCTGAACAATTCTTTCAGCGATTTCCGGAACCTCATTTTCAAACAGGGCCGAGAGGAGATTGGGGTGGGTGCGGGAAAGAATGATTTGGGGTCCACGGCTAAACTGTCTCACTTCCAAGATATAGGCCCTGATTCGATCTCCTTGCTTATACGATTCCTTTGGAACCTGTTCCTTGGGGGGTAGCTCCGCCTCTGTACGGCCAAGGTTCACGACAATGGAACCTCTGTCGAAACGCTGCACGATCCCGTTGATGATCTCTCCCCGTCTGTCCTTGAAGTCGTCGAAAATGATATCCCTTTCCGCCTCTTTCAGGCGCTGCATAATAACCTGTTTGGCCGATTGGGCAGCGATTCTGCCGAATGTGTCGGTGTCCATCTTGATGCCGAGGCTGTCGCCCAATTCAGATTCTGGGTCCATTTCGCGGGCCTCATCCAGGGAAATCTGAAGGTGTTCGTTGGTCACATCATCCGCCACTTCCTTGAATTCAAAGACCTCAATCTCCCCCACCTCTTCATTGTAACTGGCTTCCAGCTCATAATCCGGGCCTAATTTCTTCTTGGCCGCCGCCTTCACCGCCTCCTCAAGGGCCTTTATCAACACCTCTTGTTCAACACCCTTTTCACGGCTTACTTGCTCAATCATTCTTGTCAAATTTGAAACCATGTCAGATCACTCCAGATAAGATTTTTTGCCGTCCCAAATGATGACTTGTTATTAAGCCGTCAAATTTGTAATCCCTATTTGTCGAATTCATAGACCAGATTGGCCTTTACAACATGTCCCCAGGGGAGCGTAACCAGACCATCTTCTACTTCAAGATACAGCATTGAGTCCTTGAAGCTCCTCACGTAACCAGTGAAATTTCGGCGCCCCTTTATTGGTCTCTCCATCTTTACCTTTACCTTCCGTCCAACGGCCCACAAGATGTCCTTCTCCTTCTTAAGCGGTCTGTCAAGGCCGGGAGATGAGACCTCCAAGACGTATTCATGGGGTATGTGGTCCTTCACATGGATCAGGTCACCGATTTCTCTGCTTACTCTCGTGCAGTCATCCACCGTAATCCCCCCCTCGTTGTCTACAAAGATCCTCAGCACCCATCTGCCGTGCTCTGAGAGATATTCAATATCCACGAGTTCAAAACCCATTTCATCGAGGATCGTCTCAATGAGCGGGGTTACTGCTCTGCTGACAGAATGAGGGGTATCCATATGCCAAATAACAAAAAAGCGGGCTCCAGCGCCCGCTTTATGACTGTAGACCAAAATGTTCAATGGTTAATTACATAAGATTCCCTGAGGAATTATGAGAAAACCAGCGACAAGTCCACAATTCGAAGTAAATCACCCATGAAGAGATCTGGTTGATAACCTCAAAGCGGGGCACGCCCATCTACACTAGCGCAAACAATGGAGCGGGCAACGGGGATCGAACCCGCGACACCAAGCTTGGGAAGCTTGTACTCTACC
>JABMQV010000320.1 GCA_013203065.1 Desulfobacteraceae bacterium
TCATTATTGATGTTGGGTTCGTTTTCATTTCGAGGTTTTCGGTCAAGCATTAGATAGTATCCAAATACCAAAAACATTATCTTTAGGACTATAGACGTCAGCGCCCTGAACAATCAGAACAGGTTTTTAGGGCAGGGTCAATGACCATTTCGGGTTTTGGGACGAAAGGCCTAACATCACTTGGGACAGACCAACCACCGTATATGGTAGATGCTTTGTGATTGACACACAATATATTCTCTAATAAACTATCATCATAAAAGAAAGACTCCCAGGTTTATCAGGCTGATATGACCTCGTTTTTGCATTGATCTCGCATCTAAAGAGGCCCAAAAGAATCTTATTCTTTTCAGACCCGGAAATCAGGTTTCACTGACTATACCCGATGGGAGTTTATGGCTGATATGTTATTGGCCAAGCAGGGAGATGGCATGACCGGAAAAACGGATCCTCACGTCTACGACGAGAGCAAAATAAAGACCCTCAGTTCTCTTGAACATATTCGTCTCCGTACCGGCATGTACATCGGGCGGCTCGGTGACGGCTCAACCTATGATGACGGCATCTATATCCTCCTAAAGGAAATGGTGGACAATGCCATTGATGAGTTCATCATGGGGCATGGAAGGAAAATTACCATTAAGATAAAGGATAACTTTGTTGCTGTTCGTGACTATGGACGGGGAATTCCCTTGGGCAAGGTAATTGATTGCGTATCAGTCATCAACACAGGTGCAAAGTACAATGATGATGTTTTCCAATTCAGCGTCGGACTCAATGGTATCGGCACCAAGGCAGTCAATGCGCTCTCATCCCACTTTAAGGTGGTTGCCTTCCGTGACGGAAAATACAGCGAGGCCAATTTTGTAAAAGGAAAGCTCAAATCCAAAAAAAGGGGAAATACCTCGAAGGAACCGGACGGCACTTATGTGGAGTTTCTCCCTGATACCGAAATTTTTGGAGAGTATGATTTCAACATGGAATACGTTGAGCAGCGTATGTGGAATTGCGCCTGCCTAAACAGCGGGTTGCGGCTTATTTGCAACCGGCGAAAATTTGAATCCAAAAACGGTCTGCTGGACCTGCTGTATTCCGAGGTTGGAGATGACACAGTCTATGACATTGTCTACTACAAAGGGAAATACCTGGAATTTTCATTTGCACACACCAACAACTATGGCGAGAGCTATTTTTCATTTGTGAATGGGCAATTCACCACTGATGGCGGGACACACCAGGCTGCCTTTCGAGAGGGTATCCTGAAAGGCGTAAACGAGTTTTACAAAAAGACCTATTCGGGGGTGGACATTCGGGAGGGTATTGCGGGGGCAGTGGCCGTGAGGCTCAAGTCGCCGGTCTTTGAAAGCCAGACAAAGAATAAACTGGGCAACACGGAGGTCAGGGGCTGGATCGTCTCCGAGGTCAAGTCCGCAGTGGTTGACTTTCTCCACAAAAATATTGGGACAACCAGAAAACTGGAAGAAAAACTTTTGAGCAACGAACGGTTGCGAAAGGAATTGAACACGGTCAAAAAGGAGGCCAAGGCGGCTGCGAAAAAGATCGCCATTAAGATCCGCGACTTGAAAGACTGTAAATACCATCTGCAGGATGGCCCTAAGGGTGAAAACTCCACTGTGTTTATTACTGAAGGCCAGTCTGCATCGGGTTCCATGGTTTCAGCGCGTGATGTGTATACCCAGGCCATTTTCTCCCTCCGCGGGAAACCGCAGAATGTCTTTGGAAAGAACAAGGCCGCCATTTATAAAAATGAGGAGCTTTACAACATGATGATGGCCCTGGGTATCGAGGATGATCTAACGAACCTCCGATATGGCAGGATTGTCATTGCCACCGACGCCGACCATGACGGGTTCCATATTCGAAACCTGTTGCTTACCTTTTTTCTCAACTATTTTGAAGAGCTGGTCTCTGCCAACCGTGTTTATATTCTCGAAACACCGCTCTTCCGCGTTCGAAACAAGAAGGAAACCCACTATTGCTATAACGAAAGGGAACGAAATGCGGCCATGGACGAAATAAGCGATCCTGAAATAACCCGGTTCAAGGGGCTGGGTGAGATATCGCCAAAGGAGTTTTCTCAGTTTATTGGTGAGGATATGCGCCTCATAAAGGTGCATGTCCGATCCATCAAGAGCGTTCCCGAAACACTTCGGTTTTATATGGGGAAAAACACGCCTGAGCGCCGCGATTTCATCATGGAGAATTTGATCTGATGGCGTATGTCAATTCCGTATTCAACAAAAATTTTCTGGAATATGCGTCCTATGTGATAAAGGATCGTGCCATCCCTCACATTGACGATGGGTTAAAACCGGTTCAACGGCGTATCCTCCACTCTCTTTTTGAGATGGATGACGGCAAATTCAATAAGGTTGCGAACGTGGTGGGAAACTGCATGAAATATCACCCCCACGGCGACGCCTCGATCTATTCTGCCCTTGTGGCCTTTGCCAACAAAGAACTGTTTATTGATAAACAGGGGAACTTTGGCAATATTTTCACAGGGGATGAGCCCTCAGCAGCCCGGTACATCGAGTGCCGACTGCTGCCTCTCGCCAAAGAGGTGTTCTATAAGCCGGAGATCACCGAATATGAGGATTCATACGACGGCCGGAACCGGGAACCGATCACTTTTCCAGCAAAGATCCCCGTCCTTCTCGTTCAGGGGGCGGAAGGGATTGCCGTTGGCATGTCCACGAGAGTCCTGCCCCATAACCTGATTGAGGTGGTTGAGGCCGTGATCGCCTGCCTGAAGGGAGAGCCGTTTACGCTCTTCCCCGATTTTTTGACAGGGGGTCTTGTGGATGTATCCGAATACGGTGACGGCACTGGAAAGGTCCTGGTACGGGCCAAACTCGACACCAAGGACCCCAAAAAAATTGTTATCCGGGAGTTGCCCTTTGGGTCCACCACAGAAAGCCTGATCAATTCCATTGAGGCTGCGGCAAAGAAAAATAAGATAAAGATCGCCACCGTGGAGGATTACAGCGCCGAGAGTGTTGAAATCGAGATCAAACTCGCCCGGGGTGTGTACACAAAGGACACGGCCGATGCCCTTTTTGCCTTCACCGACTGTGAATCCTCCATTGCGGTGAACCTCCTGGTGATCAAAGACGAAATGCCTGCAGTCATGACGGTGAGCGAGGTGATCCGACACCATGCCAAGCGGCTGATCGAAATTCTGTTTGCAGAACTGAAACTTGAAGAGAAACAACTAAGGAATAGATTGCATGCACGGACCATCGAACAGATATTCATCGAGGAACGCATTTACAAAAAAATTGAAGAAATGACCACCATGGAGGCGGTTATCAACGCCGTGTTTGACGGGCTCGAACCTTTCTCCACGACGATCAGGCGCGAGGTCACAACCGAGGATGTTGAGAGGCTTCTAAAGATCCTTATCCGGAGAATCTCTCTTTACGATATCAACAAGGCCAAGAAAGAGATGCAGGGAATCCGGAAGCGGTTGAAGGAAATCAAGCACCATCTTGCCAATATTACGGATTACGCCATTTCTTTTCTGGAAGAACGTATCATAACAAAGCACCGTGATCAGCACCCGCGCCGGGCGGAGATCATCTCTTTTGATCAGGTCGACGTGCGTGAAGCGGCCCAGCGCAACCTGAAGCTCCGCTACGACCCCAAGACCGGCTATCTCGGCTATGAAGCAAGCGGGAACGTGTTTTTTGACGTTTCACAGTATGACCGAATATTGGTGATCCGGAAGACCGGGGCATACTCGGTGATCGATGTTCCTGCGAAACTGTTTGTGGACAAGGGGATGCTTTACTGCGGATTCGCAGACCAGGAGACATGCGCAAAAACCGTCTTCACGGTTGTCTATCGAAACAAGAATGATTATCCCTATATTAAGCGCTGCCGGATCGAAAAATATATTCTCAACAAGGGATATTCCATCGTCCCCGACAACTGCACCGTCTTAAAGACTACCCCCGCGGAAGATGGGTGCGTGATCATCCATTATAAACCCAAATCCCGCCTGCGCCTTCTTCAACAAACCTTCAGGGTCTCTGATTATGCCATCAAGGGGGTCAGGACCCTTGGGGTGCGCCTTGCGAGAAAAGAGGTGAAGTCGGCCAGGTTTGTGAAAGACTCAGAAGACAACCGAGAGGGAATATGGAAGAAAGACACGTCAACAGGATAGCTGACGAACTGGCTCTCGGGCCGCAGCAGGTCATGGCCGTAGCCGGGCTTATAGGCCAAGGCGCCACCGTGCCCTTTATCGCCCGATACAGAAAAGAAGCCACGGGCTCACTCGATGAGGTGGCGATTACGACGATCCGAGACCGAATCACACAACTGCAAGAGCTTGAAAAACGGCGAGAAAGTATATTGAAGTCGCTGGGAGAACGTGAACTCCTGACGGAAGAACTGAGGGAAAACATACTCGGCGCAAAAACCATGACCACCCTGGAAGACATCTACCTCCCCTACAGGCCCAAAAGACGTACACGGGCTACGATTGCCCGTGAGAAAGGTCTCGAGCCCCTTGCCGAGATGCTTTTTGAACAGCACGAAGACACGAAGCCCATACGTGATGCGGAGACCTTTGTGGATCCTGAGAAGGGTGTTGAATCTGCTGAAGATGCACTCGCGGGAGCCCGGGATATCATTGCGGAATGGGTCAATGAAAATCCGGAGGGCCGGCAAAAGATGCGAGCCCTTTTTCTGAAGAAAGGCCGGTTCCACGCAAAGGTGATTCCGGATAAAGAAGAAGAAGGAAGGAAGTACAGGGACTATTTTGACTGGGAGGAGCCCGTGGCCTCTGCGCCGTCCCACAGGATTCTGGCTATGCGGCGCGGTGAAAAAGAAGGGTTTCTGAATCTGAGAGTGACGGCCCCGGAGGATGAGGCCTTGGCTTTACTGGGGGCCTTATTCGTGTGGGGAACCAGTGCCGCATCCATCCAGGTAGAAGAGGCCGTTTACGATAGCTACCATCGGCTTCTTTCCCCTGCCATGGAAACGGAAATTCGTATGGAAACCAAAGAGCGGGCTGACCACGAGGCCATTCGGATATTTGCCAAAAACCTCCGCGAACTTCTCATGGCTCCTGCGTTGGGGGAAAAAAAAGTCCTGGCCATCGACCCGGGGATCCGAACCGGATGCAAAGTGGTCTGCCTTGACAGGCAGGGGAAACTGCTACACACGGAGACCCTCTATCTTTTCAGCTCCGACAGAAACAGGGTTGATGCGGCCCGGACCGTATCCAGGTTGTGTGACAAGTTTGGGGTTGAGGCCATCGCCATTGGAAACGGCACAGGGGGCAGGGAGACAGAGACCTTTATTCGAGAACTTGACATTCCCCGAGATATTGAGGTGGTGATGGTCAATGAAAGCGGCGCATCCGTCTATTCCGCTTCTGAGGTTGCAAGGGAGGAATTCCTTGATCTTGACGTCTCCCTGCGCGGGTCTGTATCCATCGGGAGACGGCTTATGGACCCCCTGGCGGAATTGGTCAAAATTGACCCCAAATCCATCGGAGTGGGACAATACCAGCATGACGTGTATCAACCTGCGCTCAAGAGCAGTCTCGACGACGTCGTCATAAGCTGTGTTAATGCTGTAGGGGTCGAGGTCAATACAGCGAGTGAACAGCTCCTTTCCTATGTCTCCGGTCTCGGGCCTCAATTGGCCAAGAACGTTATCGCCTACAGAAATGAAAACGGCCCCCTGTCATCAAGGGAAGGCCTCAAAAAAATAAAACGGATGGGTCCCAAATCCTTTGAACAGGCTGCGGGATTTCTTCGTATCAGGGAAGGAGAAAACCCTCTGGATGCAAGTGCGGTGCACCCCGAGTCCTATCCCACAGTAGAGGCCATGGCCAGGGACCTGAGTTGCAGCGTCGAAGACCTGCTCCGGGTTGAGACGCTCCGGGAAAAGATCGATTTACCGGGCTATGTCACTGAAAAGACGGGTATCCCCACCCTGACGGACATCATGGAGGAATTGGCCAAACCCGGGCGCGATCCCCGGAAAGATTTTGAGATCGTCTCCTTCACCGAAGGGGTCAACGCCATTGAGGACGTCAAACCGGGCATGAAGCTGCCGGGTGTTGTCACGAATGTCACGGCCTTTGGAGCCTTTGTGGATATAGGGGTCCACCAGGATGGCCTGGTGCATATCAGCCAGTTGGCGGATCGCTTTGTAAAAGACCCCAATCAGATCGTAAAGGTCAACCAGCGTGTTATGGTCACCGTCCAGGATGTGGACCTCGAAAGGAACCGGATTTCCCTTTCCATGAAAGACAAGGGGGAAAAAGCGGAAAAATCAAAGGATAGCAAGAATAGACCTCGTAAGAGTAAACCCAAAGTCAAAAGGCAAGAAAAAGAAAAGACGCGGCCATTCAACAACCCGTTCACCAGGGCCCTGAAATGATGCCGCATCATTCCGGGCGCCTTCAAGAAACACCTGAGCCCGACTCCAGAAACCCGATCATCCTTCCCGGACCTATCGAGAGATTACTGTTTTCTTGATTTCTGATGATTACGCACTGGCATTCTCACTATGGCACCAATGCCATAGTTGGGGTGGAAATGCCATACCATAGCCACACAGTTCTGCACGGAGGGTGTTTCCTGCTAAAGACGGAACTGACCTAATTTACAGCCTTTTTCCCCCAAAAAGACCCATCTCGATTATTTTTGCATCATTCTTGCATACGTAGTAACCCAAACAACTGAGTGCACCCCACTTCAGCACCTCCTAAGAAACCAGGAGGCGGCCGAAAGGCTCCAAAGGTTATTCTTGGAAGAAGGGGGGCAATTGTGGCACTCAGTCCGGAGCTTCCGGTATGTGCGTGCATCTTTTCGCCTGGTCATCTCCAAAAAAATGAAAAAAGAGATTGGCGCCAGCAAAATAACGGCATACCGGTAAGCTCATCACTAAGAGTCCAGAAATCGGTAATTATCTTTTTTGATCGATGAGGGATTGTTGGAAACACGGAGTATTTCTTATCATTTGTGAGAGGAGGAAAAATGTTCCAAATATTAGAGGGAAGCGAAGGCAATGTGGTGGGTGTTGAGATTAGCGGTGAGTACACAAAGGAGAATGTGGAGGAACTGGAAAAGATATTTGAGGGCAAGATTGCCAAAGGATATGACCGTTTAAATCTTCTGTTCAAGATTGACAATCTGAACATAGGCAAAATTCATGTAAACGCCTTCATAGAGGACTCCAGGTATGCCCTGAAGCATATGGACCAAATGCGTCACCTCGCGATTGTAGGAGACAGTAAGCTGGAAAAGGTCCTTATTGAATTAGACAACAAACTGTTCGGGAAGGAGAAAGAGGAACTTATCGAAAAATATTTTGACGTAGCGGACATAGATAATGCGTGGGAGTTCGTCCGCAGCTAAAGACGAAACTGAAACCCGACATCCGGCGTTTTCAGCGATCCCTCATCGGTCAAAAGAGAAGGCAAAGCCGAGTCAATGTTTTGAAAGCGTTATCTATTTAAAGACGGAATTTCTTGATCGGGACAAATTAATAAGGCCCGATCCTGGGTAAAGAATAAACGGATTTCCACCCTTTACTGCCCGGTTCCTTGAGATATGGCTCCATCTCCTTGTTGGTTCGGAATGTCGTCTTTTCCGGCTCGGGAACGGTTCCCACCGGCCATGTCTCCAAGATTTCCTCCTGTAGAAGAACGAGATATTCACAGACGGCCAATATGGGCGGTTTGGCTTTATCAGCATCCGCCAAAGTGGCCTTGCCCACGACCCCCTCGGGAGTCGCTACGATCTCCAACGGGAGATCTCCCGCCCGGGTTCTGTATGTATTGGGTCTCAGTAACTCCTCGGCTGATAGATCAAAGTGTCCGTCCGGGAAATATTTGTAGTCCGGCATGGGACCTGTATCCACGGCATGCTCCATCTTGACCATCTCGGGGAACAGGAGGAGACCCATTGAGGTTTCGGCCTCATCCGCATGGATAAAACGCGTGTCGAATTTCCCGCCGTATTCCTTTGTTTCGAAAAATTCACGGACCGTTCGTTGTAGTTCAGGCGCCACATAGAAACCGGGGAATTGATAGGTATTCATAAATCGTTTGATGGCCTTCTCGATTTCATTCTGCTGCGCGTGGTTGTTAAACCATATCTGTTTGCGGAACCCATCATTCCAAAGGCCATACATGATGTGCATGATGCTTTGCTCAAAGGCCTCGTCGTTGACCATGACGGTGCCAAACATCCCCTGGTGCCAGGGCGGGTGACAGCCGTAGTTGATGGGATACGCCACGTTTACCGGCGCCCCTGTTTTCTCGGTCTTGCGGCGGACCGCTTCGGCTATCCGCGTGACCTGGAGGGTGTCGTGGCCGCCGATGAGGTGGTCACCGTGACATTCCGTGGACCCCACGGGAATAATCACCACATCATTTTTCCGGCGGTTTTTGACCAGATCTGCCCTGGGGGTGTTCTGGATATAGGAACCTGGTTTATCCATTTCTCCCGGTGAAGGGATCCCGTATTCTTCCCTGAGACTCCTGTCCACTTCTTCGTCTGACATGTTCCAAATTCTCTCCTTCATTTTCCCGACTGAAGTGTTTTCAAAAAACGGTGTAAACCGGCCTGATTTCTTTTCACCCATGGTTTCTCCTCCTCAGAATTAATTTGGTCTTGTTTACCTTCAAAAATTCTTCAAAAGCCACTACGATGATACAGAATGCAAGTCAACAAAAAAATCCATTTTGTCTGGTTCGATTAGGTGTCCTGTTCGTCTTAAAGGAAGATGTATTCACTGCAGATCCTTTGAGGATAACGATCGGTTTTTTCAAGTTGTAAAAAACATCGGATTGAAATATATAACGAACCTTTGAATGAAAGCGGTTCGGATATATTTTTGGATTCAAGAGAGGAGAAACAAATGACATCAGAAAAGATCCCGGGATGGGAAGTAACCAAGGAAAAAAAGGCCGCCACGGAAGAGATGCGTGACTCAATCATCAACGAGGCTAAAGATCTTGAATGGAACCCTCATCCGGCAAATGAAAACGTGAGTTTGGCCTTTGTGGTTTCAAAAAGAGATGATGATGTGGACGGAACCTGCATCTTTGCCCGGGTTCCCAAAGGCGAAGGCCTCCCCGAACACACCCATGATGCCAACGATATCATCGTCCCCCTCGCGGGTAGAGGGAAATTATGGATAAATGGCCTGGGGGAGTTTGAAGTGAAAAAGGGCGTTGTCTTTAACATACCGCCCGGAGTCTCCCACAGGCTGTTTGGTGTCACGGAGGATCTGGAGATCTTTGATGTATTCATTGGGCCAATCTTGTAGTCTTAGGCTTCCTTCTTTTGCCGCAGTAAA
The DNA here is from genome assembly GCA_013203065.1 of Desulfobacteraceae bacterium. Next base: position 9,349 of record JABMQV010000320.1, read on the forward strand.
ATGCCTGCTGCGGCTATCAACCATTTGCCGGCTACCTCCCCGACATATTTGACTCCCGCAATCCGGAGACGATCCTGAGATCGGTGCCGCGAAAACCGCATGCAGTCACTCGACGATCTCATATCCTGCCGACTGAAGGGATTGACGGGTATAGAGGAAAACAAACTCGCACGGCTCCTCAAAGGGATTGTAGGCCCAATGTACAGCTCCCCTGGGGACCCAGATGGTATCCCCTTTTGCCACTTCGAATTCTTGATCCTTTACCCCCCCTATCAACTTTCCGGACAGAATATACATGACTTCCTCCGCGTCCTCGTGAGTGTGTTTCTTGTGAAAGGACATCTTCGGATCAAATTTACAATACGCAAAAGTGATATCTTCCGCTCCCACCCTCTCATCGTCGACAAGCACGATACGTGAGGCATGTTCAAGGTCCTTGATGGGTTCGTTTCGACCATCATCAAGTTTTAAGACGAACTTGTCTTGGAATTTCATATCCAATTCCTCCTGATAGATTTTTTGTAACCGTGCACGGGTTCAGAAGTTCTTGGCCATCTTTCGGGCCGCCCGTTCTATTTGGTGGCAGGTGAAAAGACGTTGTACAGAAGGACCTCTTTTTCGACATTCCTGATGGCATGAAGGGTATTGGGTGGAACCATGACAACCATCTGGGACTCGAGGGGAA
>JABMQV010000321.1 GCA_013203065.1 Desulfobacteraceae bacterium
ACTAAGGCAAGGATTATACTGTTGGCAAAGCCATATACTAAGGTGCTCGGGAGCATGGAAAAGGGCTTCCTTTGTTTGCTTATTCCGGAAAAAGGTGAGATAGGTCCGCCCCCAAAGGCCTGAGCAAGAGGACGGACCTGTACATGGCCTTATTTGGCTTTCTTGACCCATGAAGGCAGGACAATATTACCTTCTGCCAGACTCCCTGGATATACTATCTTTCTCTTGCCGTCTTCCGTCCACTGGAAAAAACATGCCACCGCTGTCTTATTCGGGTCGGTGCCATAGATTACCTGATGGCCCTTGTCGAACTTGATCCTGCCCATAACACCCTTCTTGTCCGTCTTCTCCACTTCGGCTACGATCTTGTCTGCGTCTAATGAACCTGCCCTCTCAATGGCCTCTTTCAGGATATAAACAGACTCGTAGGAGGGCGCGGGGCCATGTCCCGACTCAATCCCTTTACCGTACTTCTTTTTGTATGCGTCATAAAAGGCCTTGGCAGGGGGATATTTTGTTGAGGGAATATTTCCCAGCTCGAAGATGGCGTTCATAAGACCGCCGATTTTTCCATTAAAGGTCTTCCAGGCCGCCTGTCCTGCCATCGGAGATATAAAGCCGGCAACGAGGGCAGGGACCTTGATGCTCTTCCATTGTTTGACCAATACCCCGCTCTGGGGCATATCAAAGCATGTAAACAGGACGTTGGCCCCCTTCATCTTTGCCTTCATCAGTCCTGAGGAGAAATCGGAAGAGCCTGTGGGATACTGATCGTGGCCCAAAACCTCCCATCCGGCCTTGGGAAAATACTTCTTTGCCATGAAACCGGCGGTGCCGCGGGCCCATGCGACATCCTGGTTCATCAAGTAGGCCTTGTCGAAGCCGAACTCATTCTTCAAAGCGCCCATTGTGCCACCCAGGAGTTTCACCCAATAGATCACATTTAGGGAGACCCTGAATATATATTTATATTTTTCGGGATTTTTTTTGATTCTCGCCTCAGTGCCGGGGCTCATGGCAATGGTACCAAGGAGGGGGACCTTGTATTTCGCTATGATATCCATCCCTGCCAGCAATGCTTCGGATCGGAAGGGCCCCACCAGAAGGGCCGTGGGCTTCTTTTCCAGTATGATCTTCTCCAACCCCAGGAGCGCTTCGGGGACCGGCACCCCTGCCGCTGCATCCCGCAGGTCGATGGATTCGATCTTGAAAGGTCTCTTTGAAGATCCAACCTTAACGCCGCCTGCGGCGTTGATCTCTTCCACCGCCATCTCCACGGCCTTAAGGGACTCTTTCCCCTCCAAGAAACCCAGGGAGGTCGGCACCGCAACCACAATCGGTTCGGCTGCGAGGACAGATGTCACAGGGGTTGACCATACAAACAAAAGGGCCATCAAAAAGGATAGAAAAAAGATCGTTCTTTTCATGGATTTCCTCCTCTGGTTAAAAGGTTGATAGTATATGGAAGGACCCTAAATGCAAGTCCCACAAACATCCTTCAGGGAGACCTTTGGACCGTGCCTCTTATTCTATTCTTAACATATCTGTTGATGAGGTCAAGCCCCACATCTATTTCAAGGTAACATAAAATCAGGCCCTGACATAGGCAAATCAGATGGATATTCTTCATCGTTCACAGGATTAGACTGCCTAAGACCCTGAAATACAAAATGCCACGGGGCAACCTACCGAATGTGGGGTCCCTTGACTTGGGTGTATGTCTTGGGTAGTTTCAAGTTTATGGAAAAGGAGATAAGGGAACTTAGAAAGACCCTCAGGAAAGCCGACCGCGTATCCGTCTTGACGGGCGCAGGCATTTCCGCTGAAATCGATTCGGAGAAGCCCCCCCATACTCATCTGATGGACTTCAGCCTACTGGGAAAGGCCGGGGACATCGTTCCCAAGGTTGTGGAGGCTTGGGCATGAGGCCCTCCGGCATCATCACCCTGACGTCCGATTTTGGCCTGAAGGATCCCTATGTGGGCACAATGAAGGGCGTCATCCTCTCTATCAATCCCGAGGCCCGGATGATCGACATCAGTCACCAGGTAAAGGCGGGATCGATCTTCCAGGCCTCTGACCTCGTCCGGGAGGCCTACCCCTTTTTCCCAAAAGGGACCATCCATGTGGCGGTCATTGACCCGGGGGTGGGAGGGGAAAGGCGGCCCATTGTCGTTGATGCTGGTGGGCATCTGTTTGTGGGGCCTGACAATGGTCTCTTTTGGCCAATCATCAGGAGCTGTCAGGAGGCAGCTATCTTTCACCTTACAAAAGGGACCTATTTCCTACCAGAAATAAGCCGCACATTTCATGGACGGGATATCTTTGCCCCTGTGGCCGCATATCTGACGCGCGGTGTGGACCCCTCTGACATGGGCCCAACCATAACTGACCCCATAAAGCTCGCAATTCCTGAGCCGAACCAAAAAGGCGATGTCATCCTGGGCCAAGTAATCCGCGTGGATCGTTTTGGAAATGTCATTACCAACATCGGGCGGGAGCTCTTGGAGCATTTGTCGGGGATGGGGCAACCGGTCATAAGCGTCGGAAATCTGATAATCGAAGGGATACGCAAAACCTATTCAGAGGTGGGGGAAGGAGAGATGTTGGCGCTTATTGGTAGTTCCGGTCGTCTTGAGATTGCGCTCAATTTGGGTAGGGCCTGCGATCGGCTGGGCCCCGATTCAAGAGACGCTTCCGCAGGGATCGTCGGGATGGAAATCGAGGTCAGCAAGGTTTAAAAATCCCGGGTGCCCTTGGCCAGAGACTGGAGGTACTCCTCCCACTCGATGGGTAACAGGGATTTTTTCTTGTTGTTGCATTCCTTGCATGCGGGAACGATATTGCCCTTTTTGCTCTTTCCGCCCCGGCTGAGGGGAACCACATGGTCCATGGTCAATCGTTCCCTTCCCACATCGGAGTGGCAGTAGTGGCAGACCCCCCTCTGGACCTTTCTGTTCCACCAGTGGGTCCGCCTGAGGCTCCGGGCCTTTTCCTTCTCCCGCCTTAATTCCTCCTCGTTGACAATGTCTATTTCATAGGACATATCCATTCGCATCCCCGGTCATCTCGGCGCCATCAAACTTGATAGAAACACTGGGCTTGCAAGAGATCGATATTTTTGTGTAAAATAGCTACCAGAAAAACCGCCTAATTAAAACCCAAAATTGGATTTTCTCGGAAGCCATGAAAATCATACCCTCCTTCCTGCTAATCTCGATCTTGTTTTTCCCCGGTTTCTTCCTGTGCCTTGCAGCGGAAAACGGGGATTTTGCCCGCCTCCGGGATCGGATGGTCAAAGGGCAGATCATTGCCAGAGGCGTAAGCGATCCAGGGGTCCTAAAGGCCATGGAGAAGGTGAAGAGGCATGTTTTTGTCCCTGAAAGATACCGGGCCCATGCTTACAACGACCAGCCCTTGCCCATCGGCAAAGGTCAAACCATCTCACAACCGTACATCGTTGCCTTTATGACAGAGGCCCTGGCCCTCAAACCCAAAGACAGGGTCCTTGAAATAGGGACAGGTTCGGGGTATCAGGCCGCCATCCTGGCCGAACTTGTCGATGAGGTCTATACCGTTGAAATTGTAGGAGAACTGGCAAAAAGGGCAAGACAGACCCTGGAAAAGCTGGGTTACAGGAATATACATGTAAAGACAGGGGATGGATACAAGGGCTGGCCGGAGAAGGCCCCCTTTGATGCAGTCATTGTCACCTGTGCCCCTGAAAAAATTCCCAGACCCTTGGTCCAGCAGCTAAAGGAGGGTGGGAGGATGATCATCCCGGTGGGGAAGGCCGGATCCATTCAGAGACTGGTGAAGCTCACCAAGAAAGACGGAAAAATCAAGAAACATGAGGAAATGCTTGTCCGGTTCGTACCCATGGTCAAGGGCAGTGACTAGCTCCGGGAGATGATACCGGAGTCTTGCGGTGAAATATTACTGAGAAAACAGGGTTTCCTGCTTAACCGATTGCTCGCCGCTATCGTCTGATTCATCTTCCACCGGGAGGATCTCCCCTTTCAGGAAATACCGCTCAAGCAATCGATTGAACTCGGTCCATGAACCTTCCTTCCGGTCCCTTTCCATAAACCGGCTCAGACCATTTATCTTGGCATCGAGATCATCGATCAGGTTGAGGGCAATGGCCTCCAGGAATTTTGGCACCTTTGGGGACCCGAATTCGTACTGGCCGTGATGGCTGAGTATCAGGTGTTTTAGCCGGATGGCCAGTTCCGGTGGAAAGCCCTTTATCTCACCCAGTTTTGCATCCAACATGCTCGTACCCAATACCAGATGTCCCACAAGCCTTCCTTCGTCCGTATAATCAATATGGGGAGGTACCCTCAGTTCCCTGATCTTTCCCACGTCATGAAGAAACGCCGCTGTTAAGAGCAAATCCCCATCCAGTTGGGTGTAATGCTCAGCCACCACCTTTGACATCTGACACACCGAAAGGGTGTGCTCCAGAAGCCCGCCCATATAGCTGTGGTGAAAGCCCTTTGCTGCCGGCGCCCGTTGAAACTGAGAAACAAACCGCTGGTCGCCCAAAAACCGCTCGATCAGCCTCTTTAGATGTCCATTCTTTACCTCTCTCAGAATTCCCCTGAGGGATTTCATCATCTCTGAAGTATCCACCGGGGCCGACTCAAGAAAGATGTTTGGGTCTACCGCCTCCTTCAAGGCCTTTATGCCGGAAACCCTTATCTGGATACGGCCGCGATAGGAACCGGCATTGCCCTTCACCTCACACACATCACCTTCTTGAAACCGGGAAGACAGTGCCTCGGCATCGTTCCAGATCTTTCCGTCCACCTCTCCTGTTCGGTCGGCCAGGATCAGACTGAGGAAGGGGGCTCCCTTCTGGGTTGTCCCCAGCGTCTTTTGTCTGACCAGGTAGCTGCCCCGAACCGTGTCTTCGCTGGTGATGTCTTTTATCCAGAGATGGGTGTCTTTAGTCATCAAAGTCCCCCTTTGGACCCTTGTCAGAATCTATGGCGGCAGCCCGCTCATGAATGTTGGCTTCTGTCCAATCAGAAGGGTCTTCAATCCTGGAAGCCTTGGCCCCCGGATCACAGCTGCCCGCCGTCATGATGGCCTGGACTGCCAGGGGGGCGGTGTCATTTGCGTTAAAGACATTGGCCAACAAGTCATAGACAAAATCCTCAACCCCCTTTGCCATCCTCTCCCTCACTTCCGGGGGGAGCCGCAACAGCTTGTTTTCAAAGGGAAGGTTAAGCTTTTTGTAGTCTCCTCCTTTTAGCCCATTTGACTTGGCATATGCCACCATCTCGTCCCACAGTTCCCCTGTCATCCCTTTGTCTGCCACCTTTACAAATTCTCCGTTTGCGTCCAGGGTCGCATTGCCGAATTCATTGACCTCTACGCCCCAGGAAATCATCTGGAGGGCCGTGGCCACATTGGCTTTGGTGGTATTTGTGGTGCTGACGATGTTCCGCAACCGCTCGGAATTGTTCCCGGAGGTGCCATGCTGGGCCCCCGACACATGGTATTTGGAAAGTGCCTTGTGGATCTCAGCAGTCAAGGGCACCTGGATCCCCTTGTCGGTCGCCTCGATGCCGTGGGTAGTGCCGTTATTCAGGGCGATCCAGTCGGGGAAAACATCATGCGCGTTAAGACCCTGGATCAAGAAGAGTGCCTCCTGTGGTGTTGAAAGCCCCTCCTTTCCCTTTATCTCGCCCACTTCGGTCTCCAGGCCGGCCCACACGGGCACATAGGGGGACAGGGCCAAACTTGCCAGGAGGTTTTCATCGTCGGGCAAGTGCGAGGCATCTATGGCGATGGAGGTCATACCTGCACCAAACATGGTTGGGATTTCCACCTTGGCCTCTTCCACATCCGCTTGGCTCTTGATGCCATAATGGTCCGCGTGTATGGCCACAGGGACCGTGATCCCCAATTCATTCATGACGGCATCCACCTGTCTTGCGATATTCCAGTAATTGACCGCGCAATAGGCGTTGGCACCCCCTTCGGACTTGGCAATTTCCACGATGATGGCGGCATTTGCCCGCTGTGCCGCCGCGAGTGCCCCGCGAATCACAAAATGGTTTCGACCATTTGCGGCAATGGTCATGGCCTTCCCCTTCTTGATCATGGCCCTGTCGATGACCTTGCCGCTGACAATCATGGCCTTTGAATTTGGGAACAAGCGGACGATATTGGGCGGACGACCGATCTCAAGCGCCTTTTTAAACTCCTGGGATGTACTTTCTTTTTCCTTAGACACGGCAGGCCTCCTTTAAACTGTAAGT
>JABMQV010000322.1 GCA_013203065.1 Desulfobacteraceae bacterium
AACAAGAATTAGATCTTTTTCCGTTTTTGGACCCAACACTCCGATATTCCAGTACTCCAACACTCCTGATTTACACCCATACGCCTCCTCTACGGATAACTCTCCACCGGCAGAAGAAAGGGAATCGACAGGCTCCATCTCGTCGCTTGCCTTCAATAGGGTACTATACCACTGCTTCTTTATTGTCTTCCGATTCTTCAATTGCAACCTCCACGTGAAAGGCGAAAGGAAAACTCAAAATTTGGTTTGGATCAAAGATTCTCGATTCTCGGAAGGGCATTTTCCATTCGGTCAAAGGCTTTTTTCAGTAGCGAGTGGCTCGTAGCGAAATTGATGCGAATATGGCCTTCTCCGGGTGGGCCAAAAGCAGCGCCACTCTGCACAATGACCCCTGCCTCCTCCCTAAGGTATTTGGTCATTTCCTCGCCGGTTTTTCCAAAGGAGGCTATGTCAGGGAATAGAAATGGCGTTGCCTGGGGAACCGGACACAAAACTCCCGGGATCTTGGTCAGCCGCTCCACACCGTAGTCCCGCATCGTAAGGAGGTGCCCCATCAGCCTCCTCAGCCAGAGACCGCCATGGACAAGGGCCGCTTTGGCGGCCGCCTGGGCCAGGGTATCTGCGTGAACGATCATACCGTGAAGCCGTTTCTTGAGTTCCTGCATATGTTTTCCGCGGCAAACGAGGTAGGCCACGCGATAGCCTGGAATTCCAAAAGCCTTGCTGAACCCAAAGACGGTTATGGTCCTTTCAAAGAGATCGGGGTCCAGGGAGCCGATGCTGATATGTTCTCCCTCGTAAATCATATCTTCATAGAGTTCATCTGAAAAGATCAGGAGGTCATGTTTCTTGGCGATTCGGGCAATGCCCTCCAATTCTTCTCTGGTAAACACCCTGCCAGTGGGGTTATGGGGATTTGCGATCATCAAGAGTCGCGTCTTTGGTGATATTCGTCGCTCAAGATCCTCCAAATCCATCCTCATCTCATCTTGAAAATCGATCGGATTGAAGACCGCGATTCCTTCGGCATTATGAATGTTTTCCATAAATGGCGGATAGACCGGTCCCGGGCAGATCACGGCCTCGTCCCCCGGTCTCAACGCATAGTAACAGGCCAGGAAAATGGCGAACATGGTCCCTGGGATCATGTGGACGTCGTCAGGGCCAGCAGGGATATGATTGACCCGGTTGAGCTTTTCACAGACAACTTCCAGGACATCCGGGTCACCACTGTAGGGGCCATAAGGTGTTCTATCCTCCTGAACCGCCTGTATAACCGCTTTCTTGATTTCCTTTGGTGCCCGGAAATCAATGTCAGCCACCGAAAGGGAGATCACCCCTTCCCCCCAGGGGCCCCATTTCAGGGCAGCCCGCTTCCGAAGAAACGCCACATCAATTGTTTCAAAATCTTTCATGGTTTTCATGTGTGCAACAGATCACAATACTTCTCGCCTTTTGAACCCGGGCGGCTTTTCATCCTTTTATATCCATCGGCCATGAGGAGTCAATAGGAGACTTGACAAACAGGGATGCATCTTTAAGGGAGAAGGAAATAGTTTTTCCCCAGAGATTATCTTTGCATAAAACCTTTTGCACTGATATGACTTTTTGCCTTAATTTAAAGACTTTCCGCAGAGGTGAAATTTTCTTCGGGCTGTCTTTTTACAGTTTTGCCAGAGAATTTTGAAACAGGTGAACCATGATGCGTTTTGTGGTACAGGAACATCATGCACGGCAACGCCACTACGATTTCCGTCTGGAGATGGCAGGGATCCTCAGGTCATGGGCCGTGCCCAAAGGGCCGTCCTTGAACCCCGCTGACAAGCGACTGGCGGTCATGGTGGAGGATCACTCCCTGGAATACATCGACTTTGAAGGGATCATCCCCCCGGGTCAATACGGTGCAGGTACAGTGGTTGTGTGGGATTCCGGCACCTACAGGCTCCTTGAAGGAAACGACCCGGTAAGGGCCGTTGAAGGGGGAAAAATCGTCTTTGAACTTCAAGGGGAAATCCTGAAAGGGGGCTTTACACTCCTAAAGATGAAGGGACGGGGAGAAAAGAACTGGCTTCTGATCAAGAAAAGGGATGGGTACGGGAGATCTGAGTGGCGTCCTCAACGAGCACTGACATCGGAAAAGGAACGTGAACTTCAAGAAAGGAGGCCACCTTGCAGTCCCCATCGATGCGCCGAATTGGGCCTGCCCATCAAATAAAGAAGCCACGCCCAGTGGACGTGGCTTTGATTTACCCCCTAAAAGGGGCCAAAAGCCAGTTCTCAGATTCCGGGAGTGTTGGAGTATTGGAGTGCTGGTCTCCGGAGAGAGTCATGGGCTGGGATTGAAAGAACAATCTTTGAAATCCGAAAAACTGCCCAAGAGCTTTCTCTCTTGGGCCTCACGTGCCCAGTATCCTGGAAGATCTTTTTTCCAACACTCCACCACTCCATCACTCCGTGCTAAACAAAAATACCGGCAGAGCCATTTTCCCTGACCCGGCCCAGAGGAGCAGGTTTTTGGACCTAAATGAGTGTTAGCCCACCTCTTGAGGTGTTCCTCAAACCAGCGCCTGAAAATTCACACCCCCCTCTTG
>JABMQV010000323.1 GCA_013203065.1 Desulfobacteraceae bacterium
CATCATTACCTATCTGGCAAAGGGCAACTGCGCGGTATCCATCAGTATGACTGCTGTCTCCACGGCGGCGGCCATCGTCATGACACCGCTCAACCTGGCCCTGTGGGGGGGGCTCAATCCCGACACCGCCGAGATCCTGAGAAAGGTAAGCCTCAGCCCCATGGACGTATTTTCCACCATCTTTGTCATTCTGGGCATCCCTATGGCATTGGGGTTGACCTTGACCCGCATTTTTCCATCCCTGGCAGACAGGGTCCGCAAGCCGTTCAAGATATTTTCCCTGGTCTTTTTTATTGTTATTGTTTGTGGTGCCTTGGTGGCTAACTGGAACATTTTTCTCAAGGTTATTGGTTTGGTAATTTTTGTGGTTCTTATCCATAACGCACTGGCCCTGAATCTGGGCTATTGGTCCGGGCGTCTCTTTAGACTGGATGAGCGGGACTCGCGGGCTGTGTGTATCGAGGTGGGCATTCAAAACTCGGCCCTCGGCCTGGTCTTGGTCTTCAATTTTTTTGAGGGACTTGGGGGCATGGCGATCTTGGTGGCATGGTGGGGAATTTGGCATATTATTGCCGGTTTGATCACCGCCTTTATCTTTACCCGCAGACCCTTGCCGGCTGTCCAGCAGGCGTGAGAGCCTGACCAAAAGGCATGGAGACAAAATAGAGGGCTCATGTCAAAAGAGACATTTAATGATAAGATCGTGGTGGTCACCGGCGCTGCCAGCGGCATTGGTCTTGCCATCTGCAGAAGGTTTTCCCGTGACGGGGCCAGGATTGCTATGCTGGATGTGAATGAGCCCGCGCTCAAGGCCGTAGACGGCGAGATGGCCGGCCTCGGGGTAGATTGCCTGGGTGTCAGATGTGATGTTTCCAGGCAGGAGGAGAGTACCGCAGCCATCCAGCAGATCATAGATCACTATGGCGGTATCGATGTGTTAGTCAATAATGCGGGGATTACACAGCGAGGACCCTTTGTGGATACGGACCTGTCGGTGTTTGAGAGGGTGATGGCGATCAATTTTTTCGGATCGCTTTACTGTACCAAAGCGGCCATCAGGAGTCTGATCCGGAGAAAAGGGCTGATTATTGTCAACGAAAGTGTTGCGGGCCTTGCGCCGCTCTTGGGCAGAACAGGGTACAGTGCCAGCAAACATGCCCTCAATGGGCTTTTTACATCGTTGCGGACAGAGATCAGGAAAACCGGGGCCCATGTCATGATCGTCTGTCCCGGTTTTGTGGAGACCAATCTGCAAACCAGGGCCTTGGGCTGCGACGGGGAAGTGACCTCCCATCCACAATCAATGGTTGGTCGCCAGGATACCCCCGAAGAGGTAGCAGAGGCAATCTACAGGGGGGCCTTGAAGCGGAAACATCTCCTGGTGTTGACCCCCATTGGCAAGATAAGTTACTGGATCAGCCGGGTTGCGCCCATCATTTACGAGCGTATTATGGCCCGTCAACTCCAATCTGAATTGGAGTGATAAGGGTGGAACGAGGATCCTATGGGCTGAAAGAGAGGCGTGAGCAAAGAAACGGAGGAAAGAATGCAACGCCTTGGCGCAGCGCAACGCAAGGCCGGGTATGAAAGCGGTTAGTGATTGACGTTTGAGGCCAAAACCCTTAAAAAGCATAGTGGTAACTTACCCAACCCTGGGATGGATATGCACGGCGAGATAATTACAATAGGCAACGAGCTTACCTCTGGAAGAACCGTAGATATAGATTCATGCCATGCCGCGCGCAGGCTGACGGCCTCGGGTCTGCAGGTGACACGGATTATCTCTGTGGGAGACGATTACGAAATGGTCTCAGAGGTCTTGAGAAAGGCCGTAGCAAGGTCCAGCTTTGTAATTGTTACGGGGGGACTGGGTTCAACCAGGGACGATATGACCACGGCCATTGTTTCCAAATCCCTCGATAGACCCCTCTGTCTGGACCGGCAGTTGCTGGAGAAGATCAAGACCTATGCAAGAGCCCGAAGGATTGGAATCACGCCATCACTTGAAAAAATGGCATGGCTCCCTCAAGGGTCCAGAATGTTAAGTCCGGATGGCAGGGCATGCGGGTTTTCACTGGTGGAGGGGGAGGTCCGCCTCTATTTCTTGCCCGGAGTGCCAGAACAGATGCGCTACCTCATGGATGAGGTGGTGGTCCCCGAGATTTTGAGCCTTTACAAGGGCATCCCTGTTACGGGACAGCGCGTCCTGAAACTGTACGGCCTCAGTGAGCCGGAAATTGTTGAGATCTTTGACGGGTACCAGGAAAATAGGGGGGATGTGGAGTTTGGATTTTACCCCAATTTCCCGGAGAACCACATTACCATTACGCTAAAGGGTCCGGAAGAGCACGCCGTCACAAAGGAACTGGATAGGATTGAAAAGGAGGTTTGGCAGCTCCTGGGCGCGTATATCTTTGCTATTGGTAATGAGACAATGGAAGAGAGGGTGGGCATTATGCTCACGAAGAAAGGCCTGACCCTTTCAGTTGCCGAATCCTGTACAGGAGGTCTGGTGGGCCACAGACTGACGAGTGTGCCGGGCAGTTCAGGCTATTTCCAGGGTGGGGTGGTTGTATACAGCAATCGATCCAAAATGGAGCTTCTGGATGTGAAGCAGGAGACACTTGAGACGTACGGGGCGGTCAGTGACGAAACCGTGCGGGAAATGG
>JABMQV010000324.1 GCA_013203065.1 Desulfobacteraceae bacterium
CAACAAGGGTTGCCATGGAGAAATTGATTGGTCAAACCAATTCCGAAACCTGAAAATTTCCACGCCGCCCCATTGGCACTCCCCCATCATTACTTCGCTATGGAGTTCCTTGAACCATGAAAGGTTCGGAAGTTGATGCTCAACAGGTCTGGATAACCGATGTGACGGCAGTCACATCACTGGGCAGTACTCTCCAGGAATTATGGTCCGGGCTTCTGGCCGGACAAACGGCCATCAAGCCCCTTCTCCGGTTTTCCGTCGCCAATTACAAGACCGGTGTGGCGGCCTGTATCCCCGACCTGGCGCCATGGGACGAGCAATCCATGATCCACGATCTGCTCACACGGTTAATACAAGGAATGACATCGGTCCCCTCGGACACCTTTCTTATTACGGCAACAACCAAGGCGGGCATAGATAACCTGGAGCGACTACGGAGAGGAATACCCGCCGATCCCCGCGATATCGTCCTTTCCTCCATACCCCACACCTTGTCTCAGAGGCTTGGACTGGCAGATCCTGGTATCAACATAAGTGCGGCATGTGCCTCTTCCACCATTGCCCTTGCCCGGGGGGCGGCTTTGATCGCTTCCGGCAAGAGGGAGGCGGTTTTGGTCTGTTGTATGGACCTGGTGACAGAATTTGTCTTCTCCGGATTTTCATCCCTGGGGGCCCTCTCCCCTGTTCCCTGCATGCCCTTTGACCGTGTGAGAAACGGGTTGAGCCTTGGGGAGGGGGCGGCCTCCCTGATGTTGATGAGTAAGAACCGTGCCCGGAAGGAGAACAGACCGGTCCTGGGAAAAATTCAGGGATGGGGCGCAGCCAACGACGCCGCCCATGTCACTTCGCCGGCGAGGGACGGCGCCGGCCTGATCCAGGCCATTTTCCAGGCCCTCAAGAGGGCGAATTTGGAAGCAGAAGAGATTTCAGCGATTTGCGCCCACGGAACCGGCACCGTCCATAATGACATAATGGAGCTTATTGCCTTTCGTCGGGTATTTGGGGGGCACAAGGTCCCTATTTTTTCAGTAAAGGGCGCCATAGGGCATACCATGGGTGCAGCAGGAGGCATCGAAGCGGTTGTTGGCGCAAGAGCGCTTTCTGAACAGGTAGTTCCTCCCACGGTTGGCTTTTTGAACCCAGAAGATGGCGCAGAAGGGTTGGTGAGCCCGGACACCGTGGATATTTCAGGCGATTACCTTTTATCCACCAATTCGGGGTTTGGTGGAATAAATGCCGCGATTATCCTGAAAAGGGGTGAACAACCATGATCGCCGTAATTACGGGTCTGGGTTGGGTAACCGTCGGTGGAATGGGCAGGGGACGGGAAAGCCATGAGTTTGCCATGTCTGACGGTGTACTGCCTCCGGTCACCCGCAAACGGGTCTTTGATAAACCTTATCCTCATTTTGGAAGGATGGATGATCTTTCCCGGGTGGGTCTCGCAGCCATCGCATCTGCCTTGAAGGACGCGGGTCTGGATGAGTGGACGCAAAAACGTGAAATGGGCATCATCGCGGCCACTGTCTTTGGTTGTCTCCATACCGATATCGATTATTTTGAAACGGTGATCCCGAATGATGGACTTATGGCCAGCCCTGCCCTATTCTCCTATACCCTGCCCAACTGTTTTCTGGGAGAAGCAGCGGTCTGTTTTGGGCTCACAGGGGCAAGCTACGTCATTAATGAAAACTCGTCTTCAGGGATGGCCGGTTTGCGTGCGGCCCTGGATAGCATCGCCCTGGGTGAGATTGAAAAAATGCTTTGCGGCATCTGCGACCTGGGTTCTCCACCAAGTCTTCCCCTGCCAGGTAAATCACTGCCCGGGGCCGTTTTTTTCGCATTGGAAAAAACTCCAGGATCAAGCCTCTCACCCTATGGAACGGTTCGACTTGACAAAAATGGCATTGTTATATTTAACGGCAAAAAAATTAAGGATATGGTCCAACTGGCGCAAGAATGTCTGGCAGCACTTCCCAAATGAACGGGTTATCTCTAAATACCCAACGTGCCTCCTCAGACCTCAGGCGGCACCCAGTTCTAGATCCACTCAGGATAATTATTGTCATCCCGGTCTATAATCATTCCACGACACTGAGAGGTGTGGTAACGCAGGCGCTTCAGGTACACCATGAGGTTATGGTGGTGGACGACGGCAGCACTGAGGATGCCTTCAGTTTTCTTCAAGGTCTCCAGGTTCACAGGGTTCGTCACCCACAAAACCTCGGAAAAGGTGCGGCTATTCTGACCGCGGCCCGGGAAGCACGGCGAATGGGCATGACGCATATGGTGACGATTGACGCCGACGGTCAACATAGTCCTGATGATTTTAACCGCTTTATCCCCGTAATACAAGAGGCCCCGGATGCCATTGTTGTGGGGAAACGGGATTTTCAGAATTCCCGTGTCCCGAGGGCGAATCGGTTCGGGAGAAGTTTTTCCAACTTCTGGCTGAGGCTTCAGACCGGGAAGACCCTGGGGGATGCTCAGAGCGGCTTTCGTGCGTACCCCCTTTCCGTACTTGAGAACTTGAAACTGCATGAAAAGCGTTACACCTTTGAGATCGAGGTATTGGTCAAGGCAGCCTGGGCAGGGGTGGAATTGCGGGAGGTGGACATCCCTGTTTATTATCCTCCGGCAACGGAAAGAGTTTCCCATTTTCACCTCTTCTGGGACAATCTCAGGCTCAGTCTCCTCAATGCAAAGCTTACCATGAGATCAGTGGCTCCCTTGCCGCACAAGAAGATCGTGAATAGCCGGCACAGGCCTGGAGAAAAAATCACCGTACTTCATCCCCTGAAGTCACTCAAGACACTGCTTACAGAAAATACCTCCCCTGAACGACTGGCGGCTGCCGGGGCCCTGGGGGTGTTTCTCGGGACACTGCCCCTGATTGCCTGCCATACAATCACCATACTTTTTGCAGCAGGGTTTTTCCGGCTCAATAAAGTGGCCGCCCTCAGCAGCAGTCAGATCTGCATGCCCCCGTTTGTACCTGCCATATGTATTGAAATCGGATATTTCATCCGTCACGGAAGCTTTTTGACGGAAATTTCCCTCAAGACGCTCGGCTATCAAGCACCTGAAAGGCTGTACGAATGGTTGATCGGCTCTCTGATACTGGC
>JABMQV010000325.1 GCA_013203065.1 Desulfobacteraceae bacterium
GGCCGCCGTATACTACCGGAATTTCCATTTTCCGGGGCTTTGGGAGCTGAAGAGGGTCCAAAATGCTCAAGCGGTGCTGGACCTTTTCTCGGAGCATCGGCAACGTGATCTTGAGGGGATCGAAGATCAGAAGCAGGGAGCGATAAGTTGGGATGGTTTCCACAACCCCTTCCAGAGGGTCGTCCTTGAGGGAGAGGAAGAGTGCTCTAACCCTTTGATTGACTCTAAGCCCTATTTCATCCCCCAGCTCAACAAGGAGAGAACGGTCACCCATTATGCGATACACGGGATCAATGAAGGGCATCTGAACTGCCTATAGGAATGTAGCCATAGGGACCACCTGGATCCCCGAACTGAGGAGGGATTCCCTTATATTCTTGACAAGGGCCACTGCTTCGGGATTATCGCCGTGCACGCAAATGGTGTCGGCCTCAAGCTTGGCCTCGCTGCCGTCTTTGGCCACCACCAACCCCTCCGCAACCATCTTGATGACCCTTTTTGCCACCTCTTCCTGATCGTGGAGCACAGCCCCCGTTTCCCGGCGGGATACAAGGGAGCCATCGGGGTTGTAAGCCCTGTCGGCAAAAAACTCAAAGGCGATACGGATAGAATGCCGCGTGGCGATGGCTTCAAGTTCATCTCTGTTGGGGCCGGCCAGTGCCACGAGTATGAGATCCCTGTCGAGACCTGCGAGGACCTCTGCAACCACATCCCAGATATCCACGTTCCGGACGGCCATGTTGTAAAGCGCGCCGTGGGGTTTCACATGCTGGAGTCTTACCCCCTGTAGTGACGCGAATGACTGAAGGGCGCCAATCTGGTAAGTCACATAGCCTTTGATCTCTTCCGGGGTAGCATCCATAATTCTTCGGCCAAACCCTATGAGATCGGGCAAACCCGGATGGGCGCCCGCACCCACGCCGTTTTCCTTGGCCAGTGAGATGGTACGTTTCATAACAGCGGGGTCACCAGCGTGGAACCCGCAGGCGATGTTGGCCGAACTTATAACGGGGATCACCTCTTCGTCCAGGCCCAGCTTGTAAATCCCAAAGCTTTCTCCCACATCAGAATTTAGATCAATCGTTTTTCGCTGTACCATGTTTTGCCTCCCGAAGTTTTTGAAAAAAACCGTATCGTGGAACAGGGATGCCCCCGTGTCAAGACCTTGACCACTTGAGCCAGACCACCTGATACGGCTCCAGTACGAGACGCCACGGATCTGAATCAGGTTTAAATTCCGTCCCGGCCACCCCTGTTCGGGCAAGGGGAACCGACAATTCGCCGATTATTTTAACAAAATCCTTCAAGAAAGCAAGTAGCTGCTCTGGTCCTTTACCACAAACTTCTCCTGATAAAAGCGCCAGCCAGACCCAAATCCGCGGATTTGTTCAAGGTGCTTGGAAAACAACGTGCCCTTTGAAGATCCGGCATGTTCTCGTTTTCTGATTGATTATTTATGGGTATTGACATATGAAATCGTGGTAAATCGTTGGTGCGGCCCTGCTCTAGAGTCTTGTTTTGTAGCTTCTGTTCCCGATGCGAAAAACTTTTATCGGATGTGGCCTTTTGATTCATTTGGAATAGGATCCCCCCATTGGGGAGATGAATCAGGGCTTGTTTGAAAATGGGGAGCAGACAAAGGTTCTCAGGGATATAAAAGACCGGATTCTTATGAAACAAGAAAAGAGTTACTCCAGGATATTCTCGGTCATTACACCGCAAGGTAGAAATGGGCTGAAAAATTGGGGCAGGATAGGGGGGCTTTTTCTGGCGTTGGCCCTCCTCGCAGTACTGGTGGGATGCAGACAGAGCCTTCCCGAATTGAGTCCAATGAAATACTCGCCTCCTGCATCGGGTAAGATGTGGAAGCCCACGCCAGATGCCCTTCCGGAAGCCTTACCTTCCGAAAAGCTTCCAGGAATCCCGCCCGAGCTTCAAGGCTCGGCTAAACAACTTGCCCTGGTACAGCTTGTAGATGTGGCACTCCGTATCAATCCGTCCACCCAACAGGCCTGGGGGCAGGCCCGAGTCGCTGCAGCAGATTGGGCTGTCGCGCGGGGCGAATACTACCCAACGGTGAGTGGAGACGTGGCGGGTTACGGTGGCAACACGAGTGGGGGTGACCTGAGTGGTGTTATGGGACAAGTGGGTCTGAGCCTCAACTATCTCCTCTTGGATTTTGGCGGTCGGGAGGCCAGAGTGGCAAGTGCCCGCCAGGCCCTCATCGCCGCCAACTGGAACCATAACCAGGCGATCCAGGATGTCCTTCGAAATGTCCCTCAGGCCTATTACACCTATATTGGCAACAAGGCCCTCGTGCGGGCCGCTGAAATAAATCTGAAGGAAGCCAAGACCAGTCTCCATGCAACGGAGCAGCGGCGGCGGGCCGGCGTGAGCACCATTGCGGATGTCTTGCAGGCCAAGGCGAACATGGAAGAGGTGCTCTTTACCCTGGTATCGGCTCGCGGCTCGGTTGAAATCGGCCGCGGAAGGCTTGCCACGGCTGTTGGGTGGCCCGCAAACATGGCATTTGACGTGGCAGGGGAACCCGAGCCGTTGTCCCTGGACCGGATTGACCGGAATATCAAGAACTTAATACAGTTAGCGCAACACGACCGGCCGGAACTTACCGCAGCCAGGGCGGCCGTGAGTCAGAAGGAAGCAGGCCTCCGCCTGGCCGAGGCCGACCTCTGGCCCAAGCTCACGGCGACCGGCAGCGTGGGATGGAGCGGTATTGACGCAAAATCGTCTGACTGGGCTGACCTGAATGGAAGCGGTGCCAGCTATTTCGGAGGGCTTCAGCTCCAAATCCCCCTTTTTGAGGGGTTCGCACTACGAAACAGGGTGCAAAAGGCCAAGGCCGACTTGGACGCTGCCCGTGCCGCCCTCAAAGTGAAGGAGGAGTCTGTCATTTCAGACGTATGGGATGCCTATTACAACTTCCGAACTGCGGGGCAGCAGTTGGAGACGAGCGAGAGTCTTCTGGAAAGCGCCACCCAGTCCTATGAGGTCTCTCTGGCCCGTTACAAGGCGGGAGCGGCAGATATTGTGGAACTGCTTAACGCCCAAAGTCTACTGGCCAAGTCCAGGGCTCAGCAGGTCAGGGCCCGGACAGATCTCCATACCTCTTTCGCAGAACTCCTGCATGCCATAGGAGCTGAACTTCCGACAAATACCCTTGGTGGAAGTCCCGAATCGACCGGTGAAAGGAGGGTCACCCAAAATGAGAAACAATAAGAGATGCCGGTCCTACGCCGTATGGGGAAGAGCCTTTGCGGTTGCCTGCAGTCTTCTGTTTTTTCTGCCCGTTGGATGCAAGAAAAAGGAGAAGGCCGCTCCCAAGGCCGAGCCCCCTTTGGTCACGGTGGCGCCTGTTGTGCTGAAGACGGTGCCAATCCACATAAATTATGTGGGTTCCGTGGCTTCCATGAAGAAAGTGGACATCAGAGCGCGGGTTGAGGGTTTTCTTGAAAAACGGCTCTACAAGGAAGGGGCGGATGTCAAAAAAGGCAAACTGGTATATGTTATCGAACGGGAGCCGTATGAGGCAGAGCTTGAAAGCAGTCAGGCTCAGCTTGCAAAGGATGAGGCAGCCTTGGCATTTGCAAATGAGCAGGTGAGGCGTTATAAGCCGCTTGTGGAACAGGATTTTGTCACCCGCGAGAGATTTGATGATTACCGCACCAAGGCAAAGGAGGCGGCAGCCGCTGTTGAGGCTGATCGCGCCCAGGTGACACGGGCCAAGCTCAATTTGAGCTACTGCACCATGTACTCCCCCATAAACGGCCGGATCGGACGGACTTTAGTGAATGTGGGGAACCTGGTGGGTGCGGGGGAAAATACCAAGCTGGCCACCATCGTCCAGTTGGACCCCATTTATGTCTATTTCAGCCCCAGCGATGAGGATCTTCGGCTCATCTTCAAATATCGCCAGGAAAAGGAACAGCCGGTGGATGTGGTACTTTCTGACGGGAACGTTCATCCCCACAAGGGAAGGGTGGACTTTATCGACAATGTTGTAGATCCAAAGGCCAACACGGTTACCATGCGCGCGGTGATTCCAAATCCTGAAAAGACCCTGCTGCCCGGGGAGTATGTCCAGGCGCGTCTCTTCCTGGCCGATTTTCCGAACACCCCCCTCATCCCTGAACAGGCGGTGGCCGAAGATCAGGGCGGAACCTACGTGTATGTGGTGGGGGCGGACAACAAGGTGCATGCTCGCCGGATAAAAACTCCTTATGTCTACAAGGGTTACAGAATTGTCCCGAAGGGGTTGAAGAAAGGAGAAAAGGTCGTCATAGAGGGTATGCAACTGATTCGCCCTGACATGGTGGTAAGAACCAAGTCCGCCTCGTCAAAAACGTCCGATGCGGACGAAAAGAAAACCCCGCAGAAAAAATCAGAAGAACCTGCTCAAGAATCGCCAGGGAAGGTATCAAAAACCATTCCAGAGGGGGTTACCAACTCCCAAAAGACCTCACCGAAAAGAGGAGAATGAGGCCGATCCCGGCAGCCTCTAATCAATGTTTGTCAACTTCTTTATAAAACGTCCCATCTTTTCCGGTGTCATCGCTATTGTCATCGTAATTGCGGGAGCCGTCTGCATCCCGGTGCTTCCGGTAGCCCAATTTCCGGAAATATCACCGCCTACAGTACAGGTTACGACCACCTACACCGGCGCCAGCGCTGAGGTGGTGGAACGTACCGTAACCCAACCGATTGAGGAGCAGGTCAACGGCGTGGAGGGGATGACCTATATGTATTCCACCAGTTCGAGTGACGGAACCATGAAACTTACTGTCACCTTTGACGTTGGGTATGACCTCCAGATTGCAGCCGTGGATGTACAGAACCGCGTAGCCATTGCCCTGCCCCAGGTGCCGGAAGATGTGAGGCGATATGGCGTTACCACCAAAAAACAGTCCACCAATTTTTTGCTGGTGGTCAATTTGATCACCAAAGACAAGAATATGGACGCTATTTATCTGAGTAACTATGCCAACATCAACCTGGTTGACGCA
>JABMQV010000326.1 GCA_013203065.1 Desulfobacteraceae bacterium
GGGATCGATCCCGGCGTCCTTGATGGCCCCCAGGATCGCCTGTCTCCCCAGTTCCTCCGCCCAGACCTCCGGGAACTTCCCAAACCGGATCATTCCCACACCCATCACAAAGACATCTCTCATCAGAATTCCCACACTTCTCAATGCGTCCGGTTTAACGCTCTTCGGCGGGCCTAAACAGGTAGGAAATTACCTCGTTACCCGCCTTGTCCCTGGCAATGGGTCCAAACGTCAGCTCAACCGGCTCATCCAATTTGATTTCATCGAGATCTGCCGTTGTGAGCTGCGCAAAAAGGCGGACCCCCTCGGGGAGATCCACCAGGGCCGTGGCATACGGCGGCTCAAACCCGGGCGGGGCCTGACGGACGATGGTATAGGTATAGAGGGTTCCCCGTTGACTCAAGGGGATCTCCTTCATCGCTGCCTCTTCCTGGCACTCCGGGCAAAGGGTCCTTTTTGGAAAAAAACTCTGCCCGCACCCCTCGCAGTGACTCCCCATAAGCGTAGCTGACCCATCGTCGGGGAGGGGCCAGGGGAAGAGGCCTTCCTTCACCGGGACCTTCCCCTTGACTTCGCTATCACCTTGTTTCATCTGGATTCTCCTGGCACCGGCCCTCACGTTATGGCCGATATCCCCAATACGTCCCGGCCGATGATGAGCTTCTGGATCTCGCTTGTCCCGTCCGGGATGGTATAGACCCGGGCGTCCCTGAAAAATCTTTCAACGGGGAATTCCTCGGAGAGCCCATAGGCCCCATGGATCTCTATGGCTTTGGAGGTAACCCGCACGGCCGCTTCCGTGGCATAATATTTTGCCATGGAGGCCTCCCGAGTAAATTTCCCCCCTTGATCGATCCGGTCCAGCCCTTTGTATGCAAGCAGCCGGGCCGCCTCGGTCTCGGTGACCATCTCCGCGATCATCTCCTGGATGAGTTGATAAGAACCAATGGGTTTCCCGAATTGCTCCCGCTCCCTGGCATAGCGTATGGAGGCGTCGATGGCTGCCTGGGCGATGCCAACGGATGAAACGGCCGCCAGACAACGGGCGATCTGGATGTTTCTGAGGGCCCCCTTGAAGGCACGTCCCTCTTCTCCCAATAAGGCTCCCTGCGGCACAAAACAATCCTCAAAAACGATCTCGGCCGTGGGGAACGACCGAACCCCCATCTTCTTTATCTCCCTGGAGACAAACGGGGATTCTTTTCTGTCAACGATAAAACGCGAGATCCCCTTGGGGCCCTTTGCCGGGTCAGTGGAGGCATAGGTGATCACGATGTCCGCAATGGTCCCATTGGAAATCCACATCTTGGTGCCGTTCAGCCGGTACCCTCCCTGGCATCGAACCGCCCGGGTCTTCATGCCTGCCACATCCGAACCGGCATCGGGTTCGGTGATTCCGGAACACCCCACCATCTCCCCGCTGAGCAAGGGGTTCAGGTATTTGCGTTTCTGTTCAGCACTTCCTGCTCCGTGGATCGTCCTTGCGCTGCTTGCGGTGATCCCCACCACCCCGCCAAGGGAGGCATAGGCCCTGCGCAGTTCCTCTATCAGAAGACCATAGGTCAAAAAGGTGAGCCCGGCCCCGCCATCTTCCTCCGGAATGGTGCTTCCCAGGTATCCAAAGGGTATCAAGCGTTTCAGGAATTCATGGGCCTTTTCCTTGGTGAGCGGCCCTTCCCTGTCAAGCCCGGAGGCAATGGGGATGATCTCTTTTTCCAGAAACCTGCGGACCGTCTCCGTCAGCATCCGCTGTTCATCTGTGTGTTCAAAAATCATAAGACCTCATTACTTCCTTCCATTTAGTACCTATTTGTTCAAACCACATCATGTTTGAGCATGATTTATGCGATAGCAGATTAAATATTTTGAGAAATTTTTCAAATGTTTGAAAGACCTGTCAAAAAAATGACGGAGCGAAGCGACTTCCACAAATATTCAATTGTCAATATTCAATAATCAATTCCGGCTTCGCCGAGTTAGGAAGCGGTGCAGTAGCCTCCGCTGACGCTAATCACCTGCCCTGTCACAAAATTGGTCCTTTGGGATGCCAGAAATACCACCA
>JABMQV010000327.1 GCA_013203065.1 Desulfobacteraceae bacterium
AGGGGACGGAACCCCCATTCCCCTACTGAGTGCCAATTTTGAAAAGAGCCAGATTCATACGGGCTCGATAACGGGGGAATGGCACACACTTGTCATCTGTTCAACGAAATGGTAGGGGAATTCAAACGTCATGTAAGTCAGCCAGGAGGCAGAAATGATCAACACCACCATACCCTATCTTTTGAAAAGGGCCGCCTTTAAACATCCTGACAAGGAGGCCATTGTTTCGGAGGAGGGTCGATGGACCTATGCCCAGTGGGAGGCCAACGCCAATAAGAGGGCACAGGCCCTTGCCAGACATGGGGTCAAGAAAGGTGACCATGTTGCGACCATCTTTTTTAACGGGAATGAGGTCCTGGAAACATATCTGGCCCTTATGAAATTGGGTGCCGTCATCGTTCCATTGAACGTTCGACTCGCTCCCGGGGAGCTGCAATATATTATCGAGCATTCCGAGGCCTCCTCACTTATCCTCTCTCATGAATTTGAATCCCCCATCAGGGAGATAAAGGGTGATTTGCGAGACGTTGGACAATATTTCATGAGTGGTGGAGATGTCCAAGAGGACATGATCCCGTTTGAAGAGATATATCAGGGCGAGCCGGAAAAGGACCCCTCAGTAGACATAGACGAAGATGACATTGCATGCATCCTCTATACGGCCGGGACCACTGGGCGGCCCAAAGGTGTCCTTTTGTCACACGGGAACTGCGTTTGGGGGGGCGTCAACATTGCCTTAAATGTGGATCTCAAGCCGGAGTATCGGGTCTTGCTGGTCTTTCCGCTCTACCACGCTGCCGCATTCATAATCCTGGTGGGAAACGTATTCCTCGGGTGCACCAATGTAACCATGAGAACCTTTGACCCGAAAAGGGTCATGGAGTTGATAGGGGAAGAAAAGATCGGCAGGATGACCTTCCCACCCACCGTATGGAATTTTATTCTTCAGCTTCCGGACCTGAAAAAATACGACACCTCATCAGTCAGGTCCATTTCCTCGGGAGCGGAGTCAATGCCTCTGGATACCAAAAAGAAACTCTTGGACCTCTTTCCAAATGCCGCACTGGGGGAGACCTATGGAATGACCGAGTCAGCGGCGACCATCACCACACTTGATCCGAAGGACGTCCTGAGGAAAATGGCTTCTGTGGGCAAGCCTTTTGCGAATATAGAGATTCGGCTGGTCGATGACGAAGGGAACGATGTGGCTTCGGGGGAGGTAGGAGAGATCCTGGCAAGGGGCCCCAGTATTATGGAGGGTTATTATAAGGAACCGGAAGTCAGCGCTGGGACCCTCAAAGATGGGTGGCTTCACACGGGAGACCTCGGTAGAGTGGATGAGGAAGGCTTCCTCTACATCGTGGACCGGAAAAAGGATATGATCATTACGGGGGGTGAGAACATATTTCCCAGGGAGATCGAGGAGGTCCTTTATGCCCATCCCAAGATCCTGGAGGCGGCTGTCATCGGACTGCCCGACCCTGACTGGGGAGAAAGGGTGCACGCGGTTGTAGCACTCAAGGAAGGAGAGACCCTGACCGAGCAGGAGGTCATAGATTACTGCAAGAGACACATTGCCAGTTTCAAGAAGCCCAAATCAGTTGGATTTGTGGAAAAACTGCCCCGGTCGCCGGCCGGTAAGGTCTTGAAAAGGATATTGAGAGAGAAAGGGTCGGCGAGCGCATTAATGTGATCGTGTCTGAAAGGTGAAGAACCTGACGTCTAAGGAGATCTTCATGAACTGCAAGTATGATTTCAGTGGACAATGCGGTATCGTAACAGGATCAGCCAGCGGTATCGGTAAAGCCACCGCCTCGCTCTTGGCCGAGTCCGGTGCGGGTCTGGCCCTTGCGGACCGGGATAAGGCGGGTTTGGAGGCAATCCGTGCCGAGGTAACCGAGACGGCCGCCATTGAACCCTTGGCCATTCATGTCGATGTTTCCCTTGAGGAAGATGTTCGTCGAATGGTCGATGACACCCTGGGTCGTTTCGGTCAGATCGATTTTCTGGTGACCAGTGCGGGTATCCTTTTTCGTACCAAATTCCCCGAGATCCCTGTCGCAGAATGGGACGAGTTGATGGATACCAATGTGCGCGGATTGTTCATGTGTAACCAGTTCGTTGC
>JABMQV010000328.1 GCA_013203065.1 Desulfobacteraceae bacterium
AAAAACTAAATATCTAACTCAAGATTTATCATATCACCCTTCTGGAAACCCATACTGTTAAAAAATTTCAAGAGAACCCAGTCCCGCCGCGTTACAAATGTAAATATGGTATCTACACCCGCTTTCTTCAGGTTATTAGTCATTTCCGTGAACAGGATCTTTGCGATGCCCTTTCTTTGGTAGTCAGGGTCTACGCCAATGGTATGAATCCATCCAATATTTTCCGGAACGCCATATTCCCACTTGCTTACGTCGCCGATAATAAAACTGATCACCTTACCATCCAATTCAGCAACAAGGGAGGAAACCTGCGAGCGTTTTTCCACTAACTCAAGCTTCATTGCCCAATATTCGGGCCTTGGTTTCCCCAGAACCTTGGTGTCTATTTCAACTACTCGGTCCAGATCCGAGGGAACCATTGTTCGAATAACAGGTGAACTGGAAGATCTATCACTCATATTACCCTCCTTTAGTCCCTATCGGGGATGGTTGAAACCCCTCGCCTTCAGGCGAAGAAAAGGTTATAATCTGTCGCTATGCGACGTTACAAACTGGGTGCACATACCAGGACAGATCTAAAAGCCCATCTGATATGGGTTTCCAATTTTTTGTTGTTGACTCCTACCCGGTTCCCCCTTGAGCCACCCGGAAAGGAGGTTTTACCCTGGGTGATTATAACCCGCATTGGGTTATTATGCGAAATAGAGGGAAATTTTGGCCATCAGTTAGCTTGCGGCTCTAAGGCAATTATCCATAACCCCCGAATATTGTTGTAAAATAAAGGCGAACCGGTAGTTCTTACAACGGTACGTCCCGGGGAGCCAGATCATTAAAGGCTCGATCTTCAAAGATTGAGCCTTTTTTAGTCTGTGGGCTGATATATTTTTTTGGGTAGATATTATACAAATCGAAAGTACCTATACAATCCTCCCTGAGAAATACTCGCTCCGACGCAAAGCAAGTTCTTATCCGTTCTAGGCCATCCAGAGAGACTCCAGGTATGAGGCTTCAAAGTCGATAATCATCTTAGGCTGATTGTTTTTCACGTCCCACGAAACAAAAGGGGTCAATTGATCAGGAATCAATTCTTTTCCCAAACCCAAATGGCTCGAAATGGTCTCGGTGGCCTCCTTCACGGTGGCAAGGAGGACCTTGTCAATTCTAGTGGTCTCATTGACCATCATCAAATTCGGGTCACTTTGGAGCTGCTCAAGGGCTTCTTCCATATGAATAGCGTCGATTTTGCGCCGCAAAACATATCCGTTCCCCCTATCCCGTATAATCAGCAGGATGGGATTCGTTTTCAACCAGGCGTTTTTGATCCTTACACCGGACATCTCAGACGAAATTTGCTCCAAGAGCTCGTTTTTTTTCTGTAATTCCTCGATCTGTCTCGCTTGAATACGTTCAAAAATGTATTCTTGATCGTCGATAGCCATTTCTTTGAGACGGGTCGGATCAAAACCCAGGTCCATGAGATTCCCAAGTGTTAGGCTATCCTTGTAAGCCTTTCCGTGCTCCTTTAACCAGGCCATGAAATTGGGCCTGCGGTAATTGGGCAGTGATTCGATGATGCGAGCAGGTTCCCTTTTGAGGTCCTCCGGAAGGCGAGACAGCAATTCCAGATCCCCTATCCCAACAGCGTTCTTCTTTACAAGCCCGCGAGGCGCATAGGACTTGATCTGTAGTTTTTCAATCCCAGCGTCCAGGGTGATTTGTTCCGTGGATTCACCACCGGTGTATCCCAACAAATCTCCGATGCGGCGCCTGAATGCAATAAATTTAGTCACAAAACGCGTGAAAATAAAGCGCATGAAAACGGAGGACTGGGGGTTGTCTATTGCCGTCCCAAAGTAGATCAAAAGTGTCTGATACAAGTCTCTGAATTCGTTCATGGTTCGCTTAACCATCGTCTCGTTGTCCCGAATGTCTATGACGGAGCGCCTCCTTTTCAGATGGTACATCAGCTTCAAGACGGGTTGTTTCAGGTCTTTGCCTTCCAGGGCAGGCGGAATGAAAATCATGTAGTTATCATCCTTGTAGAGCATCAAATTGCCTATGATTTCTTCAACGGGTTTCCAGGACTGTTTGAGGTAAATGTCATAGGTGGGCTCCTCTGGCGGGATAATATTGTCAAGGATCCCAACGGCAGATTTGCTGATCAGAAAGTCTGCAAAGTATTTGAGGACGCGATTACCCCATCCTTTTCTCCTGAAGGGCGCCGCCACCTCGACGTACACCAGATAGTAACAGGGAATCGGCTTTTTCAGATACAACATATTAAGACGGCCGAGGTGCTCCCCGGTCTCTGCCTTGATCTCAAACATCTGAAAGCCATCCTGAGAATCTTTGAATTTCAACCGATTGATTCTTCCGCCTTTTGCAGTGGCGTTTACGAGATCCCACAAGTCATTGAAAAGGTCCGCTGTTACGGGGGCATCCGGTAACCCCAGGCGCATGCCTTCATCTATAAGGGCCACCAGGCTCAGCCGCTCATTGAGACCCAGACCTCTTTTCTTTTCAGGAAGACCGATCGAACCGGTTTCCTGGGGCTTTTCTTCTGGCTTTTCCGGCTTCTCAGCAGCTTCCGGACTAGGGGAAGGCGGATCTTCCTCGGAAAGACTGAAGGACAGTTCGACTCCATTCGTTTTGGAACGCTTTATCATAAGTCTGCAAAGGTCATATATGACCTTGAAAGGCTGAATATCCGTGAGGCTGCTTACGAATTGGGCCTTTTCCAGAGCAATACTTTCCGTCGACTCTCCACGGCTGAGCCGTTGCAAAAGATCCAGATGATAATTCTTAGTGGCCTTCATGGCCTTTTCCAGGAACTGCCTAACATTGCCTTCAATCACCGCGTTGTGGCTCAGTGCGGCCCGCTTAGCCGGGAAATTGGAGAGTTTGCGAATACTATCACAGTAGCCCTTCAGGGATACAAAGTAATTGGGCCAAAAAACGTCCTCTTCAGGAACGTAAAAGCCTGCGGCGTCTCCCAAGACCAACGTAGCCTCCTTCCTTTCATACAGAGAAATATGGCAAGGAGAATGGCCCGGCGTGTCGATAATTTCCCAAGTAATGCCATCGCCC
>JABMQV010000329.1 GCA_013203065.1 Desulfobacteraceae bacterium
GATGGGCGATGGATTTTTAAATTTTGAGGGCCTCTTCAAATCCCTCCCTTATGGCCTCGGTGAGTTTCCTTGGCTCCTTTGCATCGCCAAGGGTAATGATCTTGATGCCGTTCCCTTCAACCTCCCTTGAAAGGTCGTCAACGGATTGGGCGCCCACGGCCATGATGACCGTGTCGGCCGGGATAGAGGTTCTTCCCTTTTCTGTGTCTACCAGGACCGAATCGTCTTTGATCTCCAGGAGTTTGGTCATGGGACGGAGTTCTACCCCCATCAGCCTCAAACCCTTGATCAGGGACCACCGTGCCGTCCGGCCAACATTGTCTGCCATCCGCGGCACCAAATCGATGACAGTGATCTTCCTTCCCGATCTGTGGAGAAGATTCATGGCGTATTGAGGGTCCTCGGCAGTGTGATACATCAGGAAGGTAAAGGTCTCGGCGGTGGGCATACCCATTGATGCAATAAGATGGGCCGTCTCACAACCGGTGGCACTCCCCCCTACAATGACCACTTTTCCCCCTATATCATACACTTCTTCCTTGAGGACGTCCCAGGCATTTACCACGTGGGGCTTATCCATGCCCGGAACCTTCATCTCCGCGGGTCTTGCTCCCGATGCCACCACCAGGACATCCGGTGCATTTTCCCTTACGGTTTCGGGAGTCACGGGGCTATTGAGATTTATCTTGACGCCCCAGAGGTCCATGCGATTTTTCATGCTGTCGGTGATCTTTTGAAATTCCTTTTTTCCCGGGGGGACCTTGGCCAGATTCACCTGACCCCCGAGGCGATTTTCCTTTTCATAGAGGGTTACCCGGTGTCCTCTTGAAGCAGCCGTAAGGGCGAACTCCATCCCAGCAGGCCCGCCACCAGCCACCATCACCTTCTTTTTTGTCTTGGCCTTATCAACTGTCAGTTCGCTTTCCCTTCCCACACGCGGATTCAGGATACAGGTGACATAGCTGCCGGAAAATATGGCATCAAAACACCCTTGATTGCAGGCAATACAGGGGATGATCTCGTTCATCCTCCCCTCTCTGACCTTATTGGGGAGTTCCGGGTCAGTAAGGAGGGGCCTGCCCCAGCATATCATGTCACATGCCCCGGCCCTCAGGGCCTTCTCGGCAATAATGGGATCTCCCAGCCGGTTGGAGGCGAAGACCGGTACGCTCACCTTTTCCTTGACACCTCTCGCCAGGTATACAAATCCCCCGGGGGGCACGTTGGTGGTCAGCTGGGGGACGTTGGTCTCGTGCCACCCTCCGGTCACGTTTATGGCGTCAATCCCGGCCTTTTCAGCCTCGGCAGCGAATTGGGCAGCCTCCAGGTTCGTGTTTCCCCCTTCCATAAAGTCGTTTCCGGCGATCCTGATACCCAGTGCCACCTGGTCTCCCACCGCCTCTCTGACCTTTTGGATCACCTCGACTCCGAAACGCATCCTGTTCTCCAGACTGCCTCCATATTCGTCGGTGCGCTTATTGGTCAGGGGCGAGAGGAACTCGCTCACGAGATAACCGGTGCAGGCCAGGATCTCCACATAGTCGAACCCCATCTGCCTGGCGCGGCGTGCTGCGCCTGCAAAGGCCTCTTTGACTTCCTCGATATCCTCTCTGGTCATCTCGCGGGGGGTCTCCCGGGTGAGCTTGCTGGGGATGGCCGAAGGGGCCATGGGTGTCGTTCCGCTCAGGAAAGAAAACGAGTACCTGCCCGCGTGAAAGAGCTGTGTCCCGAGCGTCGCATCCGTATCTCTGCGGAGTTCCTCCACGAAATTCTTTATGGGTTGGATGCTTTTGTCGTCAAAAAATCCAGGCATAAAGGGGGCACTGCCCACCTTGTCGATGGCAACGGGTCCAATGGTCATCAGGCCCACTCCTCCTCTGGCCCTCTCCCGATAAAAGGCCTTATATCTTTCATTGAAGGAATAGTCCCCGGTATAGGCCAGACCCATGGAGGGCATCACAATCCTGTTTTTTATTTTGATGTTATTGATGGTGATAGGCTCAAACAGTTTCTTAAACTCCATCTTTCCTCCCGATCCTATTTATAAAAAAAATGCGGGTCCGCCACAGCCTAACATTTCCGTAAATGCATCGATGCAGAGTGCGTGTAGATCTCCAGGGGCACAAGCAAAAGAGGCCCTTAAAATATGATGGCAGAACATTATGCCATAAAGGAATGGATTGCAAGTATCGGTTCTTTAGGGAACCGTTTTTGCGGGTGTGCTCTTATGGCCTTATTTGTGCTGAATTGCTCCGCCGAAATCCAGTCACGAAACGTAAGTTCTCAATAAGTTCGGGCACCGTGGGGTTCAACTGTTTCTCTCCGGCGCTCTCTAAACCAGTCGTCGTAGCGTGGTTGATATTTGGGGTTTTGCCGAAA
>JABMQV010000034.1 GCA_013203065.1 Desulfobacteraceae bacterium
CAGATAGGCGGGTAAGGAATACTGATATAGCCTTTTTATAGCCTGAAGATAAAGCAAGATCCGTTATATTTGGAAAACATAGGATTTCAAAACAAGGCGTCAGGTAGGCCAAGTCCGGAGACCGTAAGCAAGAAAAAAGCATTTTTTTGCAAATGGAGAAGTGTTTTTTCTTGACTTACTTTCTCATAGGCGAGCCGGAGGCCGGCTTTGCCGGGTTAGGTATAAAACAGGTTAAATGTGGCCCAATAATGTGTGGGCTGTCTGGCGGGAAGAAAGAATCCGGCTGGTTTAGAAGGGCTTTACCCGCATTTGGTAAAACCGCAAAAGTGGCAGGTCATGCAGCCTTCTTCAAAACTGATGGTTTGTTGGCACTCGGGGCAGGTTTCTCCAAGGAGGCTATGTTCATGCTTGCCCCCCCTTTGATGGGGCTTATCTTTGAGATATCTATTCTCCAAAACTCTGCTTATGGCATCGGGAATCGAAAGCACCAGCCCATCTTTTTGAAACACGGGGTGCTCTCCGCCGATGCCCTTTAGCTGCTCCACGATCTTTTCCACCCTCACCCCCGACCTGAGGAGAAGAGATACGAGTCGGCCGATGGCCTCAGTCTTGGCGGTTGTGGACCTCCCCGATTTGCCGATAATCGCAAATACTTCGAAGGGACGCCCCTCATACTCGGTCACCGTGACATAAAGATTTCCGTATCCGGTGGGCATTTTGCTCGTGATACCTTTCAGGGTTTCAGGCCGTTTTCGAGCGGTTCTCATGAAGGCATCCTCTCTCTTTTCTTTATCGGCAAATGAGAGAACCTGGTTTTCCCTGCTCCCGTCTCTGTATATAGTCACACCCTTACATCCCAGTTCATATGCCAGGTTGTAAACCTTGAGGACATCTTCCACGGGGCAATCACGGGGCAGGTTTACCGTCT
Source organism: Desulfobacteraceae bacterium (assembly GCA_013203065.1). The sequence goes on from JABMQV010000034.1 coordinate 929, forward strand.
TTGAAACGGCATTGTCCGTATATTTCTGAAAAGCGGCCTGCATCCGGACATGCCATTCCGGCGTTATGTCGTGGGCCGTTACAAACACTTCCCTCACATCTTTGGGGATCTCTTCCAGATCCCTGACACTCCCTTTTCCGGCAATGGTATCCATCAATTCTGGACTATAAAACCCTGATTCCTTGGCCACCTTCTCAAAATACGGGTTCACCTCAAGGAGCCTATCATTATCCATGACGTTCCGCACAAAGCTGAGTGCAAACAATGGCTCGATACCGCTCGAACACCCGGCGATGATACTCAAGGTGCCTGTGGGGGCAATGGTTGTGGTGGTGGCATTTCTGTATGCGCACCCCTCCCTGTCCTTAAAGATGCTTTTTTCAAAACTTCCAAAAACGCCTCTCTCCTCTGCCAGGTCCTGGGACGCCTCATGGGATTCCGTCTGCACAAAACTCATGACCTCCTCGGCTATCTCGAGGGCCCTCTCTCCATTATAGGGAACCCCCAACTGATAGAGCATGTCGGAAAACCCCATAACCCCAAGTCCAATCTTCCGATTGGCTTTGACCATTTTGTCGATTTCTGGCAAGGGATATTTGGACGCATTAATCGTATCATCCAAGAACCGCACCGCGCTCCACACCATTTCCTTTAGACCTTCATAATCAATCGTGGGGCCATCTCCTTTTTCTGACACAAATTTGGCCAGATTGATGGACCCAAGGTTACAGGCCTCCAGGGGAAGCAAGGGCTGCTCACCGCAGGGATTGGTACTCTCAATATCTCCCAGTGCCGGGGTCGGGTTATCCCTGTTTATTCTATCCAAAAAGATAATTCCTGGATCACCGTTTTCCCAAGCCTGTTCCACCAGGGCCTGATAGACCGTCCTTGCATCCAGTTCTCCGGTCTTTCGATCGTCTCTTGGATCCCACAGGGAATAAGAGGTGTTATCCTTTACGCTCTCCATAAAGACATCCGTTACGGCGACCGAGATATTGAAGTTATTCAATTCCCGGTTATTCTTCTTACAGGTTATGAATTCCATGATGTCCGGATGATCAACCCTTAGGATGGACATATTGGCCCCCCGTCGGGTGCCCCCCTGTTTGACCTGCTCGGTGGCCGTATTAAAGATCTTCATAAAGGAAACAGGGCCTGACGCGATCCCCCCCGTTGTGCCCACCCTGCTTCTTGCGGGCCTCAGACGGGAAAAGGAAAACCCGGTCCCTCCCCCTGACTTATGTATAAGTGCGGCATTCTTTAAGGCCTCGAAAATCCCTTCCATGCTATCTTCAACGGGCAGAACAAAACAGGCAGCCAATTGCCCCAGCCTGCGCCCCGCGTTCATCAGGGTAGGGGAATTGGGCAGGAATTTAAACTCTGTCATCATCACATAGAAGACTTCCTCAATCTTCTCCACCTGGGAGGCATCCCCGTACTCACTCTCCGCACTGGCGATGTGTTTGGCCACCCTTCTAAACATGGCCTCAGGGGTTTCAAGGACCCTCCCCTGGCTGTCTTTCTTGACATACCTCCGCTCCAACACCCTTTTGGCATTGTCTGAAAGAACCAGTTGCCGTTTTACAAAGATAGACTTGTCAAGCCGAACCGGTGAGGCCTTTGAAAGACCGTATTCCATCAGCTTTGCCTCGATAATCTTTTCGATTACCGGCATGGTGATGGTATTGAGTTCCATCGCAGAAATCTGTTCGCGGAGAAACCTGCTGATGTCCATGGCCTGACTGGCGTCCATGGGGTTCTCCTTGACCAAGAGATCAGAAAATCGATGATCGTCCCATCTGTAAGTACTTAGGTCAAAACTCCCCTCGTCAGTGATCAAGATTTTCCCTTCCTGCCCCATGGACCTCCTCCTATAAGACCTGGCGTTTGAAAAAGCTTTTCCTGGGTACGCAGATTGACGCGCGTGAACGCGGGCCTTGGGGGGCTTGGTCAATCGGCGTCTTTAACGGCACGATAAGTCGCTCTTTACCCCTCCAGTCAAACTGAGTTATGGACTTTCTCCTTTTCGTTATTACTCTTATACCAGAATACACCCCGGCCCTCAACAATTGAAAATGGAATTGTTTTATGCTGGTTGAAGGTCTTGTGGTTTTCGTACGGTTTTGTGTGCCTTTTCATTAAATTAGCAGAAGTGGAAAGATCAGCCACCAAAAATCGGTCAAACGACTCTTTCAAAGCAAACAATATTGGAGCATAAGCGGTACACATACTATACAATATGTAGTATGTCAAGAAAAAATTACCCCAATATCTACCGCTTTTTGCAAAGGAGGTATACCTTTTGAAACACAACAAAACTCGTCACAAAAAACAACTTTGCCATCTGGTTGCCGCTGCCCTTATGGTTGCCGTCGCCTTTCTCGCCACGGTTCTCGTTTCCGAGGTAAAGGCAGCTTCGGTGACTACCGGGGCCGAGAGGTTTATTCTGGATAACGGCTTCACCGTAATCCTCAAAAAGGACCCCAGTGCATCTGTGGTATCGATCCAGGTATGGGTCAAGACAGGAAGTGCCAATGAGACAGAGGAAGAGGCGGGTATTACCCACCTGATTGAACATATGATCTTTAAGGGTACCCCCACAAGGAAGACCGGGGAAATTGCAGGGGCCATTGAGGGCTCAGGGGGAAATATTAACGCCTATACCTCTTTTGACCGGACAGTCTACCTTGTTGAAATTGCCTCTTCACAATTTGAGACCGGGCTTGATGTCCTCCTGGATGCTGTCCAGCATTCCCTCTTCGACACGGTGGAACTGAAAAGGGAAAAAGAGGTGGTATTGGAGGAATATCGCCGATCGTTGGATATGCCCCGCAGGCGTTTGAGTTGGGCTCTCATGGACCTTGCCTTTAAGAAACACCCTTACAAAAGACCCATTATCGGGTATGAATCAACCATCCGCTCCTTTGACCGGAAGGCGATCCTCAACTACATGGACAAATGGTATACTCCCGACAACATGGTCTTGGTAGCGGTGGGAGACTTCGACACCAACCAAGCGCTAAAGACCATAAAAGAGCTGGTCAAGGATTTTCCCCAGAGGACCGGCCAAAAACCTTCCAGGGCTCAAGAGCCGGAGCAGACCGCCCTGAGGAGAATCGTCAAGAAAGATAGGGTTCAGCAGGTCTACCTCGATATGTCCTGGCACACACCTGCTTTGACCCATCAGGACATGTACCCCCTGGATCTCCTTGAAACCATCCTCTCACACGGAAAAAGCTCCAGGCTTTACGGACGACTCAAAATGGAGGCCAACCTGGTCTACGGTGTCAGTGCGGGGGTATACGGTCTTGCAGATCCCGGCCTCTTCTCAATTGATGCCAGCCTCGGGCCTGAGAATCTGAGTAAGGCCCTCAAGGCCATCGCTGAGGTACTCACTCAAGTCAGCCGGGAGCCTGTTACTGCTTCCGAATTGGAAAAGGCCAAGACCATTGCCGAAGCGGATTTTGTCTTTGATATGGAGACCATGGCGGGCCAGGCCAGCAC
>JABMQV010000035.1 GCA_013203065.1 Desulfobacteraceae bacterium
CTTCCACTTTTTCCCGTAGCTCCATGATTACCTCCTCAATAATTTTTTCTTTATTCGGATCTTGCCTGACCGCGTCTCACGATTCAGATACTATGTGCAAAGGGATAATATAACATAATCCCTAATCAATTGCTACCCAAAAATCTTCAAAACCCGCCTGTCCAGGTGGCGGGACAGCCCTGTCGTATTGTTGGGGGACCATCCCATACTACGCTGCCACACATCATCCGATTCCATACAAAGGTAGAGACCCAGGTCGGGATGCCATTTTTCCAGGGTTTCCCTGATATAGCTATAGAGATCAATTCGTATGGGCTTAAAATAGCGCATCTTTCCATCCAGCCCGGTCACAAATTCACCGTCCAGCACACAAGTCTGTGGGTGGCGCCTTCTTATGATCGGTTTGAGCCCTGGCATAAACCGAAAAGACCCGAGGCTGATCCATATAACACCCTTTGGATCTATATAATCGGCCATCAGATCGAGGGTCTTGAGATATTCATCTTTCCATCCCGGGTGCTGGACAAGAGGATCAAAGTGAAAACCCAAGGTGAATCCCTCCATCTGACACTGCCGGGCCGCTTCAAGCCTCTTCTTGAGACCGTTTGCCATCTTTTCCTCATGGAGGCAGATGAAGGGACTGTTTAGGGACCAGGAAAGGATAATGCGGTCCCTGTAGTTGGACGTGAGGACACCCTTGACCTGACTTGTCTTGGTCTTTAGTTCCAGGACCACATTTTTCCGCGTGGAAAAAAGGGGCAAAAGCCGTTCGCTCCATTGCGTAATGGGGTCGATGGCGAGGCTATCTGTAAATTCACCTGTACCTATTCTGAAAATCTGCTCGGGTTGTCTGTCTACGCGTTGAAGCGCCCGGCCTAATCCTTCCTCCAGGTTTGAAAAGACCCTCAGGTGAGGTTGGTTGATATAGGCCTGTAAGATGCAGTAGCTGCAGTCCAGGGGGCAATTTGTCCCCAGGTTCAGAATCTGGTATCCGCAGCAGATATATTCTTTTGTCCCTGGGCACGGTTTCAAGAATTCCCCTTTGTAGGGGAGAAGATGGATCGTTTTTTTCCCCATGGCTGAATCAGTTGACGCGTTCTTTTTACCGCGGGTCTTTGTCTCCAGGACAGGGATCCCAGGCAGGTTTTCAAGCACTGTCCTGGCAAGATCATAACCCGATGCCCCTTCCTCAATGGTTATCGTTTCAATAAGGCGGTCCGGCATCAAGCCCCCTCCTCCCAGGGATTCCCCAGGGCTTCAAGCCCCATTTTCCCCTTTAGCGCCTCAAGCTTTGACCCTAGCTCTTTCCCATCCCTAAAGAAGATCTCAAGCCGGTAAAGGGGAGACTCAAAGAATGGCGGGGCACTGACCTTGATCCCCTCCGGGAGTCCCAGACTGACCACCCTTTTTCTAAACGCCTCCTCTGCCCGGACCAGGGTGGGATAGCGAAGGGTTCTCAGAAAATGAAGTAAGGCCTTTGCCTTTTGGGGTTTGTTCATGTCCTCTTTCTCAAGGATATCTTTGAAAGACTTTTCTTTCAGAAAATCTAGAATTGGTGTTCTTCTTATGTTGGAAATATCAATTATGTAATCAATAAGTTGCTTCTGCTGATTAATGTTCAATTTTAGCTTTTTGATAAGATCAAACACCCCGCCTCTGGCCTCTTGCCCCACCTCCAGAAGCACTCGTGCCACCTGTAGTGATAATTGGCCCTGGCCAAGGGAAAACTTTATCTCTTTCTCCAGTTCCCGTTCAAGTCGCACATAAAAAAGGAGAGTTTCCTTATGGGACGGGAGGGCCAGCAATGGCATGTAACGGTCCAATATTTCATCCTCGGAAATCAGTGATGTCAACCGGGACAACACCATCCCCTTTTCCACCTCATTGAACCTTCTTGTGGCCAGGTTGTCGTGGAGGTTGAAATGGAGGCAGTCAAGGCTAGACAATTGAGATTTACGTAACAGCAGGCAAGGTGCTCGTTCATAGTGTAGGGCCTTGAGTGCCCGGATTCTTCGATACCCGGCGATAATCATGTACGGACCACCTTCGTTTCCAATCAAATAGGGGGGGTTAATCAACCCAACATTTCTTATGGATGCGATAAGGGGCTCCGGTTCAAACCCGAAGCTCATACAATAAGGACCCGGGGAATCGTCAATATCCGGGAGATCCACCACACCTTGACTTGGCTTCAGATTCTCTTGAATTTCCATGGTCTCCAGTGCTCCTTCCTGACACTCAACACCCGCCTACCAATTTGGTTGCGGCCGAAGGCCCGCATGGGGCAGCTGACCAATCATACAACCCAAGGCTACATAGTGCAAATAATCCAGCGTCAGATCTGGATTAAATAGCTGCCAAAAAGATTTCATGGAAAAGATTTGTCTTTTATGGGGAAGTATGTACTATGGCGCTAACACCCCCGGTAAGGTGGCGTCAATGAGACTATCAAACAGGTTCCCGCTTATCATCTCGGCCATGATCTTCCTCACTGCGGTTGTCCCCTTTCCCACCCTTGCTGAGGAGATAAAGGTGGGGGTAATTCTGCCCCTCAGTGGAAAGCTGGCCCGGTTTGGGGGGATTGAAAGGGACTCATTCCTGATGGCCGTTGAAGAGATTAACGGTGCTGGCGGTATCCACGAAAGGATGATAGACCTGATCGTCCGGGACACCGCCTCCAGACCCGAAACAGGCCGGTCGGCTATCAAAAAATTGATCTCAGAGGACAAGGTGGTCGTGGTGGGCGGGGGCTGTTCTTCTCCAGTAACTTACGAGGCCGCAGCCTTGGCCCAAGAGGAGGAGATCCCCTTTCTCGTAAATACCGCCTCCGCAGACAAGATCACCGAGATGGGATGGGAATATGTCTTTAGGCTCAACCCACCGGTTAGCCGCTATCCAGTGGCCCTTACCTCTTTCCTGAAACAAGTGGCCCGTGTCAGGACCGCTGCGATCCTCTACGAGGATAGCCATTTTGGAAGATACGGGCTAAAGAAGTTTCTCAGGATGTGTAAGAAGTCCAGTTTTAAGGTGGTCATGAGAAGGGCTTATGAAACAGATAGGGTTGATTTTAAACCGCTTCTCATCCGCTTGGTCAAGAAAAGGCCCGACACTGTCTACTTGGTGGCTCATGGGACGGAGACCGCCATGATCATGCAGCAGGCCATGGAGCTGAATTTCAACCCCAGGCTCTTTGTGTGGCGTGCCCCCGGCCTCACAATACCCGAATCTTACGGATATGCAGGACCTGCTTCAGAATACCTCTTTTCACCTGCCCTCTGGTCCCCCAACCTCCCCTACCCCGGCGCCAAAGACTACTATGACAAATTTCTTGAGAGATTCAACACAGCGCCCGATTACCACGGCGCAGAGGCCTATGCAGCCATGCATGTGATTGCCGATGCCCTGAAGCGGGCAAAACCTTTGACCCCAAAGGATGTAAGAGAGACCCTGGCAGATACCAACATGATGACGGTCTTCGGACCGGTCAGATTTATCTCCTATGGAAAAAAGGCTCGACAGAATCTTCCCCTCACCCTACTCCTCCAGAGAATCGGTGGGGGGCTTGAGGTGGTCTGGCCCAAAAAGGTAGCTACGGAAAGATATGTCTGTCCTGTGCCAAAATGGTCGGAAAGATAGAAAGCCAGGGATTAATAAATCATTCCCACCAGTGCCCCTGTCATACAGGTAGCGATCGTCCCCGCCACAATGGACTTGAGTCCCAACCCCACGATTTCATCCCTTCTTTCCTTGGCCATGGCCCCTAAGCCACCGATCATTATCCCGAGCGATCCAAAATTCGCAAAACCGCACATGGCATAGGTCATTATCAGACGGCTCCTCTCGCTCAACGAGCTTTCCGGCAATGCGGCCAAATCGAGATATGCCAAGAATTCATTGAGAACGGTCTTGGTCCCCATGAGTGCACCCGAGACCTTGGCCTCGGCCCAGGGGATACCCATTAACCAGGTGACAGGCGCCATGAGGTAACCCAACAGTCCCTGAAAGGTGATGGGCCTGCCAAAAAAATCGGGCAGTATGCCCAGGATTAGATTGAGAAGATGGACAAGGGCAACAAAGACCACCAGCATGGCGATAATATTAATCAGTAATTTGATGCCGCCCAGGGTCCCCCGGGTAATGGCATCCATTGAACTGTGGGCTTCGCTTGGAATTTCCACCTCCCCTGAGGAGGGGTCCTCCGTCTCCGGGACCATCAGTTTGGAAACCGTCACCGCTGCCGGAGCGCTTATGATGGATGCGATGAGCAAATGCCCCATGACCCCCGGGATAACCTTGCTTAGTATCACAGCATAAAGCACCATTACCGTGCCTGCGATGGTAGCCATGCCGGATGCCATGATGGTAAAGAGTTCGCTCCGAGAAATGTTGAGGAGGTAGGGTCTCACAAGAAGCGGCGATTCTACCATGCCCACAAAGACGTTCGCTGCTGTGCCCAGGCCTTCAACCCCGCCAATGCCCATGGTCCTCCTCAAGACCCAGGAGAAGGCTCGAACAACCACAGGGATTATTCTCCAGTAGAAGAGGAGAGAGGAAAGGGCACTGATGACAAGGACCAGCGGGAGCCCCTGAAAGGCCAATATATAACTGGCACCCGGTATCTTTTCATCAAACGGAAGCCCTGCGCCCCCGAGGTATCCGAACACAAAACCGGTCCCGGCCTTTGTTGAATCTGCAAGGGCCTGGACTGCGTTGTTCAACCAGTGAAAGGCTTGCTGGGAACCCGGGAGCTTCAGCAACAACAGGGCCAGACAGATTTGAAGACCAAGGCCTGTGACGAGGATTCTGACCCGCACTTCTCTTCGTTTTTCGGAAAAAAGCCAGGCCAAGACGGCAAGTACAAGAAATCCTATGAAGCTATGTAATCTGAGCAAAGTTTTCGTACTCCGCTTACGTTACGATTTCCGGCACCAGCATCCATGCCACAGTCCAGACCTTTTCCTCCTCGGCCGGACACAGGCAGACCACCCCGCCCGGGTGAAAGTTTACGACCGTTATGGCCTGGTTCCCGGTAGTCAAAAGGGAGAGCAGTTTGGAGAGGTGCGGAAGATGCCCCACGATCATGACGTCACGCTCGCTCTTTTCGATTTCCTGGGCGATCTCTGTAACAGTATCAAGGGGCGAGAGACCTTGTTTCTCAAGGACCTCCCTGTCTGGTTGGAGCTTGGAGGCCATGATTTGAGCGGTTTCTCTGGCCCTTGTCTTCCCGCTGTGGAAGACCGTGTGAACCGCTACCCCGGCCTTTTTCATAAAGGCGGCAACCCTTTCCACTTCTTCTCTCCCTTCATCAGAGAGGGGTTTGTCCGGGTTTTTTTCCTTTGGCACAGGCGTTCCGTGTCGCACCAGGTAGAGTTTCATGACCTATCCCTCCGGTAACTCGTTGATAGAACATAGCGCAGCAATTCTCTCTCCTGGCCAAGGATGATATCGAAGCCTCTTTCCGGGGTCAATCGAATTACGATCCATAAAAGGTAACCCTGCCTCCGGCCAGTAAGGCCTATGGCCCCCAGGGGGAACGGTGAACCGTGAACCTGCGACGCCTAAGATTTTTGTTTGACAAATTTTCATCACGTTTCTATATTTCTTTCCCCAAGAGCATATCATATCAGACAGGAGAATATGCTGTGAAAGATCTATTTTCCCCGTTTAAGATCAAAGGCTGCGAACTCAAAAACAGAATTGTAATGCCGGGCCTTGCGTCTTTCCTGATAGAAGACGACGGGTCCATAACAGATAAGACCATCGAGCATTATAGATTGAGGGCTGCTGGCGGACCGGCCATGGTCATCGTGGAGGCCTGTGCTGTATCGGCAGAGGGCATCGTCTCCCCCCACCAAGCCAGGATTTATGACGACCGGTTCATAGAAGGTCTCTCGGAGATTGCCAAGGCAATAAAGGCAGCGGGCTCGGTCCCTGCCGTTCAAATCCATCACGGAGGCAGACAGACACCGGCCAGGGTGATCGGGCAAAGACCGGTGGCCCCCTCCCCTCTCCCCTGCCCCGCCATCCGTGGCGATGTAGAACCCCTTACCATTGATGCCATTCATAAACTGGTCAAAAAATTCGGGGATGCCGCGGACAGGGCAGTTGAGGCCGGCTTTGAATTGATCGAGATCCATGGGGCCCATGGATACTTGATCAACCAGTTTCTTTCGAAATTTTCCAACATCCGGGAGGACGAATACGGCGGAGATATCCCTGGAAGGACACGGTTCGCCGCCGAAATCGTACGGGAGATAAGGGGTCGGCTCGGAAAGGACTACCCCCTGTCTTTTAAGATCAGTGCCCAGGAATTTGTGAAGGACGGCCTCACGGTGGATGAGAGCATCGAGATCCTGAGAATTATCGTGGACGAGGGCGTTGACGTGATCCAGGTATCGGCCGGTAATGATGCCACACCCGAATGGATCTGCCAGCCCATGTTTATGGAAAAGGGCTGCCTTGTGGATTCGGCTGAAAAAATCAAAGCGGCGCTGGATGTTCCGGTGATGGCAGTGGGGAGGATTAACGACCCCTTTATCGCCAATGAGATCATCGAAAAGGGAAAGGCAGACCTGGTCTGCATCGGCAGGGGTCTCCTGGCGGACCCCGAAATGCCCCTAAAGGCCAAGGAGGGACGTCCTGAGGATATAAGGATCTGTATAGCCTGCAACACCTGTATGGAATCTATCTTCCGAAGAGGACGCGTGGAATGTCTCGTCAACCCATCCCTGGGCAGGGAAAAGGAGATGGCAATCCACCCGACCGAAAACCCAAAAAAGGTCATGGTGATCGGGGGCGGTCCGGGCGGGCTGAATGTGGCGTGGGTGGCGGCAAAGAGGGGTCATGATGTGGCACTCTTTGAAAAACAAGGGGATCTTGGTGGTCAATTGATATTGGGAAGTATTACCAGCTATAAGAAAGAACTGCTCAATCTGATCAAATTTCAGAAGCGGCAGATCGAGAGATTTGGAGTCCATTGCCACTTCAACCACGAGGTCACCACGGATACGGTCAAGGACCACGATCCGGATGTGGTGATCCTGGCAACCGGTTCTGTACCTTCCTTTCCCTGTGTCGATGGAATTGACAAAGAGATAGTTGTCCCGTTTACGGAAGTCTTAAATGGGGAACAGACAATCCGGAAAAAGGTGGTTGTGATAGGCGGGGGGGCAATAGGATCTGAGGTGGCCCTTCATCTCCTGGAGAACGGATGCCGTGTGACAATTATTGAGGTGCTTCCCGAGATCGGAAAACAACTCGAAAGCATGACCAGAAAGCTCCTTATCAAGAGGCTGAAAGAGAAAAATGCAAAGATCATGGTCGAGTGCCAACTGTTGAAGGTTGAAGACACCGGGGTGGTCATCTTATGCGGGGATGGAGAAGAGGTATTCGTTGAAGCCGAAATGGTTGTTGTTGCCGTTGGAACGCGTCCGGATAACGGGCTTTTTGATCAGATCAAATCCATGGGGTATGAAGTTTATCAGATTGGAGACTGCCTGCAACCAAGAAGCGCCAAGGCAGCCATATACGAGGGGGGGGTATTGGGACGTTCTATTTAATTCCTGAATGAAAACCCTGTTCAGGCACCCGCCAGCCACTTTTCATGTCTTTTTCGTCTTGGCCCCTTTGATCAATGCCTTCCCGAATTCGTCGAGGAAGCTATCTAGGTCATCCTTCCAGTCGACCATAATACTAAATCCCTGTTTTTTCGCCAACCTGTTTTCCAGCAAACAATTGGCCGGGGTCTTTGGTCCTTTCAAATCCTTGATGCTGCAAGGTTCGAGAGTGGCCTTTATGTCCAATTTATCGAGGACATACTTTGCATATTCAAATCGACTGCAGTGGCCTTCCGCTGTAACGTGATAGGTCCCTTTCGCATTCTTCTCCATTAATTCTTTGATCTGCAAGGCAAGCCGGTGACTCCATGTGGGAGAGCCATATTGATCGTCCGGGACCCTTATGGGTTTCGGTTTTTTTTGAAGAGCTTGCTTCAGGATAGACTTGAGGAAATTGTTCCCCTTGATTCCGTAAAGCCATCCACTCCGAACGATGATATAATCCGGAGCGTTTCCGCGGACAGCCATTTCACTTTCCACCTTGCTCCTGCCATAGGCGGACAACGGATTTGCCGTATCATCCTCAAAATATGGCTGGGGCACCATTTTTTGTCCGTCAAAAACATGGTGGCATGAAATATGAACCAACACGCATTCAAACCTGGCTGAACACTGGGCCAAGTTCCTGGGACCTTCGACATTTATCTTCCGTACAGCAAAATCGTTGGTTTCACAGGCTTTGATATCAGTAAATCCAACGCAGTTGAGGACCGCGTCGGGGGAGACCTCTTGGAGACATTCAATCACTCCGTCCCAACTGATAATATTCAGCTTTTTCTTGCTTGGGGTTATAAGCTCATGCGCTTGACCAAGTACATCTTTACACTCGCTACCCAGCCTACCACTGCTGCCTACAAGGAGTACTTTCATATTAGTTAACCCCCGATTTCTGAATCGCGAAAAAGTTAATTCTCACTTTTTTATCTGAAAAAGTCAAGGAAATCTTCAGCTTAGGGCCAGCTTTTTGAGTGGTTTCAATATGAACGCAAGTTTCTTCCTTGCCTTCACCGGAAAACTGGTGTTATATGTTAAGCCGATCTTATTGATATTCAA
>JABMQV010000330.1 GCA_013203065.1 Desulfobacteraceae bacterium
CCTGGCAACCAGCGGATCAATAGCCGCATCATACTGGATGGGTCCTTCAATTCTTAGGCCTGGAAATGATTCTTGCGCCTTTTCTTTTGCAATCCTGGTTGCCTCCCGGACCTTGTCCACGTCCGCCCCCTTTCCTGATTCCCCGGTAGAATAGGAAAGCATGGCCACGACAGGGTCAATGCCAAAAGTTCTCGCAGTTTGTGCCGAGCTAAGGGCGATCTCAGCCAGTTGATTCGCATTTGGGTCAGCGTTTACTGCACAGTCCCCGTAAACAAGCACTCTGTCCCGCAGACACATAAGAAACACGCTTGAAACGATGGAAAAACCCGGTTTCGTCTTGATAATTTCTAAGGCCGGGCGAATCGTCGATGCTGTGCTTTGAACCGACCCGGAGACCATCCCGTCGGCACGTCCTTTATAGACCATCATGGTCCCAAAATAGTTTAGGTCGTTCATCGCATCACGTGCGTATTCTTCGGTGATCTCCTTGTGTTTCCTCAGCTCATAATAGGCCTGTACATACTCATTAAAAAGTATGGATTTCGGGGGATCGATAATATCGGCAGGGATCACCCGCAGTCCCAGTTGTGCAATCTTGCCACGGATCACTTCTTCATTGCCAAGGAGAGTGATATCCACCGCCTCCCGGCGCAACAAGATTTCTGCCGCCCTTAATATCCTCTCTTCCTCGCCCTCGGGTAATACGACGTGTTGTTTGTTTGTCCTTGCTCTTTGCAGTAACTCATATTCAAACATCTTTGGTGTGACAATGGTGGTCCGGGTTGTAATGACCTTTTCGCCCAACTGTTTCACATCAACATTTTTCTCAAAAACAGCCAGGGCGCGAGTTATCTTCCGGCGATCTTCCGGGGAAATTTTCGAGTGTATTCTGTTGACATTTGTTGCCGTTGGGAAAGTATTCTCTTTGACACTGAGGATGGGTACCATGCTTCGGAAGCCTTTGATTAATTCCCATATGGCTTTTTCCGGTTTTAGCCCTCCGGTCAACAAGATCCCGGAGATATTTTCCATGGACGTAGAGGAGACTGCGGCGAGGCACGCGACGATCACATCGGCCCTGTCTCCCGGGGTTATAATCAATGAACCATATTCTATCCGGGTCAAGAAATTCTGCAGCTGCATAGCAGCGACCGTAAAGCTGTAAACGTGGCGGTCCAACTGTCCTTTACCGTATAACACCTCAGCACCCAAGACCTTCGCGATTTCACCAACTGTGGGTTTCCCGAGAGACTCTTCAAACGGTATGGTGTAGACCAACTGCTCCCTGGTCAAACCCCGTTCTTTCAGTGAGGTGATAACAGCCTTTTCATTATTTCCGTCAATACGGTTGATAATTGTAGCAATGGTGTGACACCCTTTCTCGATCAAGGATTCAAGCGTAAGTACGATAGACCGGACTATCTGATCCGTCGTTTCTCCACGAGCGTTTGCGACAAGAAGAACCGGGCATGAAAGGTTTCTGCTGATTTCTGCGTTGATATCGAATTCAAAAGCGGCCATATAGCTAGCAAAATCAGTTCCTTCACACAAAACAAAATGGCACGTTTCCCTTAAATGGTTATATTTTTTGATGATTCCTTCAAAAAGCTCTGCTTTTTTATCCTGTGAAATCAGATTGCTCGCCTCTGTTACTGTAAAGCCGTACATCTGATCGTATGGTATGTTCAGGTCGAAATGCGAGGAAATCAAGGTAATGTCAGCATCCTGTTCCTTGAGGCCCGGAATGATGGGGCGGAAAAAGCCAACCGAATCAATTTTCATCAGCAGCATCTCCATTATCCCCAATGCGATGGTTGACTTTCCGCTCCTTTTTTCAGTGGCGGTGATATACAGGTTGTTTGACATGGTACCCTCCCCGTGGAATAGGGTCACCCATTGTTCTTTGGCAGGCGTTCAGGGGTTCAAGGTTCATTCAGGGACATTCTGCGAAGAAAAGTCCGTTTAACAGGGCGAACTCTGAACTTCCCCCAACGTTGCAACTAAGGGGTTTCTAAAGATGTGAACAGTTGGATTATACTCATTTTGTCGCGAAAATATAAACATGTCAAATCAAATCATAAAGGTCAGAAAACTTTCCACGATAGACCTGTAGCCGTATCGGCAAATGCCTCTCCGGTTGCTCGATAAAATCCTGCGGCGTCCCTATCGCGACTATTGGCAGACTATTCCACGCACAATCGTAAAAAATGGCCCTGACCCCTTAACCTGCTTTTGCCGGACCGGCAAATCTGGCATTGATATTTCTTCCGCAAAACTGTGTCCCCTTCAATGATTCTAG
>JABMQV010000036.1 GCA_013203065.1 Desulfobacteraceae bacterium
AACATACGGTGAGGTCTTGAAAATGGGCAAACGTTTCTTGATGGCCTGATGTAGAGCGAGCAAAGCGGTTTTGGGCCAAATATTTATGCAACGTTAGGGTTTAGTCAACAATTTTTCGAGTATTGTGAGGTTGGACCGATCAGGGCTTAATGTCCCTTTTTGTATCTCCCGGGTGAGGGAAGTGACTGCCTCATTCAAAGGCGTAGCCACCCCGACCTCTTTTCCCTTCTGCACAATAAGGCCGTTCAGCGTATCTACCTCGCTGTACCGCCCTTTGAGGTGATCCTGGAGGACTGAATTGCGTGCCTCTTTGCCAATATGGGTGACAAGGGTCACCAGATTCTTTTCAAGCACTTCATCTGTTGAGCCCATGAATTCGTCCGGGCTCAGCCCATAGATGGCCTCTATTTTGTATCCAAGGGTTGTGCCCACTTCCATAGCCTCCCTGCCCAATCCGATACAGAACTCAAAGACCTGGGGGATCTGGGTCGCCTCCCACTCATAGAGCCCAAGGATTCCGATGGGGGCCTGTAGCATGCAGTTTGCAATCAACTTGGTCCACTTGGCCCCCCATATGTTGGTAGTGATTTCTGTTTTGCCGACTGTCTTTAAGAGCTGCGCCAGTTCTTCCACACGGGGGGTCACCCTGCCGTGGAGTTCACCCAAAGCAAACCACGTGCCTTCATGGCTGGTGTTGCGTTTCACAAATCCCGGTTCGAAGATCTCTGCCGATAGCTCAACAACAGCGCCGATGTCCCGGTTAAACCCTATGATCGGAGCGACCCACTCGTCATTGAGGCTGTTCTGCAAGGATACCAGCATGCCATCCGGTTTCAAATAGGGTTTGACAAACTCCGCCATCCAGCGGCTGTCGTAGGATTTGGCCGTAAGAAGGACCAGATCAAACAGATGGTCCACAGTACACACCTCGCAGAGATGGAGCGCCTTTACCGGTGTGTGCAGTTCCTCATCGGGCATCACCACCCGCAACCCGCTTTTCTTCATGGCCTCCACATGAGCGGGCCACTGGTCAATAAGCACTACATTGTACCCAGCCTTGGTGAGGTCAGCGCCAACGCTGCTCCCAATGGCCCCCGCACCCAAAATGGCCATATTTCTTTTCATAACTTCCTCCAGGATTATCAAAACATAAAATAGTTTTCTACAAAACTGCGCAACTTCCCAGTAAGTTAAGGAAAAGCAACCTGAGAATTCTGCAGAGGTATTCGGCTGTTTGTTGGTCGAACACCACGGTGCCCGAGCTTATTGGGAACTTACGGTTCCATAACACATTTCAAATCAAAAGGCACTCACCTGAATCCTTTAGAGACCTGATCGCTCCTTCTTCGAATTCTACCGTCTGCAAGTCCAAGAAAAAGATTCTGGCTGAACTCTCCGTTGACACGGAAGAACAAACTCGCCTATAATCCGCCTGAAAAAAACCTGTCTGACACGGGGTGCAGCCTGGCTTTTTCAAGGCTTTTTTATTGTCTTTAAATTCCAATGATGTTCGTTAAGGTGGAAAAATGAAACAAATGATAGCTGTGGTGAGCGGGGGGACCAGGGGCATCGGCCTGGGAATCGCCGAATCTTTGTTGGCGCGGGGCGCTTCTGTGGCCATTACCTATAAGGATAATGATGCGGCTGCCAAAAGCGCTAAAGACCGGTTGCAGCATCTTCTCAGCAAGAAACAACAAATCCTCCTGCTCAAAGGCGATGCGGGAGACCCGGATGTTGTTACCGAGCAGCACCAGGAGGTCCGTAAAAAACTAGGGCCCGTAAGCGTCTTGGTCAACAGCGCGGGGATTATGTTCAAGCGATCCTTTGAGGAGATCTCCATTTCCGATTGGGACGATACAATACGAATAAACCTGAGCAGCGCCTTCTATTGGTCTTCCCAGGTGATTCCGGGGATGAAGGCGGGGGAATATGGCCGCATCATGAACATCTCCTCTGTGGCTGCCAGGGGAGTAGGCGTGTTAGGGCCACACTATGCGGCTTCCAAGGCCGGACTCTTGGGTTTAACCAGGTTTGCAGCACGGGATTTAGGGAAATTCGGAATCACCGTCAATGCCATTGCCCCGGCATTTATTGAGGACGCAGGGATCTTTGTTGAATGGTCAGATGAACAGAAGGCGGCCCTCAAGGACAAAGTATTAGTTCCTCGAATCGGAAATGTCGGGGATGTTGTTCGCGCCTTTGAGTATCTCTTGGACTCACCTTTTGTCACCGGAGTTACCCTGGACGTGAACGGTGGTGTGTATATGATTTGACCACATAAACCTCACCCTCCATCATCATAACCCCCGGCCAACCCCATAGCTCGCTGCGGGGTTGGCGCTTTTCAGGCATTTTCAAAAAAATGGCCAAGACAGTTTCATGGAAACACAGGAACCCATCTGTTCTTTTTGTGAATCCCTCGATGGGACCCAAGAGATATGAGAGAGAAGACAGGCTCAGAGGTTACCTCAGCCTGGGTACCATGGCAAGTGCCCTGAGAGACAAAACATATCTCCAAAGATTTGCCGTTCGGTCCGGAAAAAAAGAATTTGTTCTGGAAAATCCCGCGGATTATCCCTCCTTTGATGTCAAGGTAATAAACCTCTCTCTCAAACCGAAAAGACTATCTATCAAAGCATATTTGAATCAGTTCATACGGGAAAACAGAATTGATCCTGTCATGATATGCGCCACAGCTACGAGTGCGCAGCTTGATGAGGCAAGGGATGTGGCTGGTGCGGCAAAGGTGATCTCATCTGATGCGTTGCGGGTTATTGGAGGCCCGCATGTCTCGGTCCTTCCGGCCGAGTATCTGAAAGAATCGGAATATCAGGTGGCATGTATCGGTGAAGGCGTGGAGACCCTTACAGAGATTGCGTTGAGGTTAAATGGATTGGGGGATGGTGGGAAGATACTAAAGTTGGATAGTGATCGAGTCCTCTAATGGATAAAGCCCCTTTACTATTTTCCAGGGTTTTGGCATATGTGTATGGATAAATCTTGATAGCGAGAGGATTTGGAGGACACAGAAATGGCTGCTGGCGAAAAGAAAAAAGCAGCGCTGATTATAGCGACCATGGATACAAAGAGCGAAGAGGTTATCTACCTCAAGAATCGCATCGAGGAAAAGGAACTCGATGTGGTTATCCTGGACACGGGGATCCTTGGGGAGCCAAAGGGTATTACCCCTGATATTGCAGCATCCGAAACAGCAAAGGCCGCCGACACGACGTTGGAAGAGGTAAGAAAAAAACCCAGCCGGGGTGAGGCGGTCGAGGAAATGCTAAGGGGGGCCAAGGTCATTACAGCCCGGTTGTTTCAACAGGGCCGCATTCATGGGGCGATCTCTCTCGGTGGGGCCGAAGGAAGTGTAATGGCTGCAGCTGCCATGCAAGTTCTCCCACCCGGTTTTCCAAAGGTCATTATCACGCCATTGGCCAGTGGTGTGCGATCTTTCGGGCCTTTTGTGGGTATACGCGACATCATGGTCATGCATTCCCTCCTGGATATTGCCGGCCTAAATGACATCAGCCGGTCCGTTTTTGATAATGCCGGGGCCGCCATCTCCGGTATGGTGCATCAATACAAGCCAATGGAAGTTAAAGGGGATAACCTGGTACCTATCACAACCTTGGGCACCACCGACAAGGCCATGAGATTTATCTTTCAGAGGCTGGAAAAGGCAGGGTATGTTCCGATCATCTTCCATACCAGTGGTGTCGGCGGACAGGTCATGGAGGATATGATTGGCCGCGGGTTTTTCTGCGGTGTGGTGGATCTTTGTACCAATGAACTGACAGATAACCTGTTGGGAGGATTTCACGACGCGGGTCCCCGAAGGCTTGAAACTGCAGGTAAACTCGGCATCCCCCAGGTAATTGTGCCGGGGTGTCAGGACTTCTTTGCCCTGGGAGCGCCGGATACGGTCCCGGAGAAATGGCATGACCGTAAGAAGTACTACCACAACCCAGCGTTTACGCTCATCCGACCCAATGTGGAGGAAATGATGGAGATCGCCGCGAGATTGGCGAGAAAGGTGAATGCAGCCACAGGTCCTGTAATCGTTTTGCTGCCGTTGAGGGGCATGAGCATCGGCGGGCTGGAAGGTGGCAGCACACACGATCCGGAAGGGGATCAAGCCTTTTTTGAAACCCTCAAGAAATCCTTAAAGCCCCATATTCCCGTGATCGAAGAAGAAATGCATATCAATGAGGAGCCCTTTGCCGACCGGGTCTTTGCGGCGTTCCAGGAGGTCATGGCAAAAGGGCCCGCAAACTCAACTAGTGTCCATCCAGAAATGAGCTAGTTTTCGCAAGGTCAAGGAAGATGAGGATTTTAACCATAGGAATACATTGAAGTATTTCGAGGATTAAAATCCGAATCTGACGCAGAGATT
>JABMQV010000037.1 GCA_013203065.1 Desulfobacteraceae bacterium
AACTTGGCACGACGTAACAACGACGAAGTGTCGCCGTCAATCAGGCCCTTCTCTTTGCCATCTTGACCAAAAAAACATCTTGGGGGTGACTCTCAAAAGTCTCCCCACAGCAAAGAAGGGGCCTTTCTTGCTTCTTCGGGGTGGCCGTCAAAACAACTCTTGAGAGGCCTTTCATGCATCTGGATAAGTTCTTTATGGTAAATCGATCTTTCGGTCACGATGGTTCAAACGCTCCACCGGTTGCCGACGGCGGTCGCCCTTTTGGGTCGGTGGTTATACCGCAGTTAGGGTTGCATTTGTTTGCGATCGGAGATATTCCGCATAGCTTGCCAGGCCCGCCATGACAACCGCAGTGTCTTCCGGGTTGGGATAGCAGGCATACCCCATTTGCCCCAACATGAGGTCCATCCGGTTCTCCAGGTTTTCCACTGAGAACGGTAGCTCAGAGCCTATAATGACCGGCTTCTGATGATGACGCGCCAGCCCCATGAATCTTTCAAAGACATCACGTATGGCATTTAACAAGTTCCGGAGCCGTTTCTCCATCACCTCCGGGGAG
Source organism: Desulfobacteraceae bacterium (assembly GCA_013203065.1). The sequence continues at coordinate 560 of JABMQV010000037.1, forward strand.
GTAGAGGGCGCAAGAGGTTTGAAAGGTAAGGCCGGCATGATTCCAAGAAGGATGATTCCGTCAAGCGTTGGGCATCGAAGGAGGCATTCCAGGGATCTCTCAAGGTGATCAGGTTTCAGGCCGGCCACCAGATCTACCGGGTTACTGCGGCTCCACCACACCGGGAGAAACGTATCCAGTTCTTTGATGGTCTCGTCCGGAAGGGCGGGAATATCGAGCCCCTCCTCAGCGCAGGCGTCTGCAGCCAAGACGCCCCAACCACCACCCGCAGTGACGATCCCCACACGCCTTCCCGAGGGGAGAGGTTGGCCCACAAATCCGGCCGCAATGTTCGTGAGGTCATCCATGCTTCTGGCGCGAACAACTCCCGCCTGTCTGCATGCCCCTTCAAAAGCCAGATCAGAGCCCGCCATGGCCGCGGTATGTGATTTTGCCGCTCTGGCACCGACATCGGTCGCCCCTGCCTTGATCATAATCATCGGCTTTTTCCGGGTCACCCGGCTGGCAATATCAAAAAACCGCCGACCGTCCCGAAATCCTTCGATGTAACTAATGATGACCTTGGTCTCCGGATCTTCCGAAAGGTACTCAAAATAGTCCTCACAGTGCAAGTCCGCCTCATTCCCGCTGCTCACAAAACGGCTGATTCCAAAACCCTTTTTCATTCCCCGCCGGCCGATTGAGGTAGCCACATTTCCGCTCTGAGCCACCACAGCCATGGGCCCGGGTGGAAAAAAGATCGGGGGCATTGCCACATGCAGTCTCTCGGGCGGACTCATGATGCCATTGCAGTTGGGCCCCACCAGTATCATGCCTCCCTGGCGAGCCTTCCTCACCATATCTCTCTGTAAACTCTCTCCCCCACTCCCCACTTCGGCGAATCCCGCCGTAATTACAATTCCCGCCTGAACCCCTTTGACCACACACTCGCCGATGACAGACGGAACGGCCTGGGGAGGAACAACGATGACCGCCAGATCCGGAACCTCCGGGACATCTGCGATCGTCTGGTATGCCCGTAACCCCTGGATCGTAGACTCAGAGGGGTTTATTGGATAGACGGTTCCTGGAAAATCTCCGTTTACCAGGTTAGCCAGTACGATAAAGCCCCATTTCCCTCGCTTATTAGAGGCACCAATAAAGGCCACCGACCCGGGGTGAAACAACCTGTTGAATTTTTGTTTTATTTCGGGTAACAAAAGCACTCTCCTTTCTTCTCCCAAACATCTCGAAAACTGGAACATTTAAAACTCGCAACTCCTCAATCCACCAACTTCTGCCTGGCCGGTTTCGATTGACAAGAGACTGTCTTCACGGTCGGCTTCTTGTGCGGTATTGTGTGCAGTTAATCACATATTGGTCCGGGCTTCAACAAAGATTGTCTGATTCAGCAAGGGGTCTTGCGTTGCCAGACAATTCTGCAGGGTTATCCCATGAAAGATTCAAGGTCAGGTTTTCCTTCCGGACGAAAGAGGTCGTGGAGTTTAAGTACGGGCAGGTGGGGGGAACGCGCAATTTCTCGCAAGTAGAGGGTTCCCAGGGAAATGATGTGGCCATTTCCCCGGGAACCTGGTTGTGATTCCACCTTTCTATCTCGAAAGGACCCCGTTGGAGGTATGTTTTACGCGGGATTCCCTTCACCGGGTTTCTCGCTTTGAAAGACAATGGCTGCATCGGCTTTGAGGGAATCTATATATTCCCTGAAAGCCTTCTCTTTCTCTTGGACAAGAAGTTGATTTGAGATAAATTCACTCACGTCAGAGAGCGGAACCTTCCCGGCTTCCTTGTGGTCCAGCACCTCAATGATATGATAGCCGAAATCCGTTTCCACAACAGGCCCGATCTCACCAACCTTCTGGCTGAAGGCCGCATCCTCAAAGGCCTTTACCGCTTGTCCGCGACTCAATACACCAAGTGCCCCACCTTTTTTCTTGCTGGGGCAGTCAGATACCTCCGCAGCAATCGCCTCGAAATTCGCCCCCTTTTTATCCACCAACTGCCGTCGAATCTTCTCGGCCTTTTTCATCTTTTCAGACTTGACCGAATTTTCATCATCCGGCTTGACCGCAATAAGGATATGCCTGACTTCTATGCCTTCCGGCATCTGGAATTTTTCTGCATTTTCTGCGTAGTAGGCATCTATTTCTTTATTGGTGGGCTCCGCTATGCCAGTTGCCTGTTGTTCCAGAAGCTTTTTAATCCTTAAATCTTTACTCACGGTCTGTCTCAAATCCTTTTCCGAAAAACCCACTTTCTTGAGATATTCCTCAAAGTTGGTCCCCGGAGCCAACGACGCCCGCAACTGTTTTATGACAACTTCGATCTCTTCATCCTTTATCGTGGTATTCTGCTTTTCAACTGCCTCTGTGAGTAATGCCTCTGCAATCATACTTTCCAGGACTTTCCCACTCAACTGGTCATTGATTTGAGCCAGTCTTTCTGGAGGGAGCGTTTTTGCTTGAGGTCCTAAAATCCCTTCTATTCTTTTCTCAACCGCACCTTTCGTGATCTTTACATCATTAACCCTAACCAGTACCGGATCGTTCCCTCTCTGATCGTTTCGTGCCCAGCTGTTGAGCGCTAGTGCCCCTAAAACCAGAGCGAGAAAAGAAATGGTTATCCCCTTTGCCAATGTTATTTTCTTTTTCTTCATGATTAGCTCCTTTCTAATATTGATCTTTGTTGATAATGTGCCCTGCCCACCTTGACCAATTTCCGCCGACGCTATCGCCCCCTTTCGCTGATCGTATTCTCCTGACTCAAAGGGCTTCTCTTCTTCCCTTTGGGAAAAAGCTATTACAGGGTCCTTTCCTGGACCTTTCTTGAACATTACAATTCGGTAAGGTTTGAGCTTCTAGGAGGGAATGGCTGAATATTAAAAGAACTCACGGGGCGGGGGAGTCGTTTTCAAAAAACAAGTTCTTTACCAACCTCTCAATAGTTCGGAGAAAGAGATTATTCTACCTCTTTACTGTATTTTCGGTACAATCCTCGAAATTGGTGGTAGGACAACCCCAGGATTTGAGCCGCCTTTCTTTGGTTATGCCTCGCCTGTTTCAATGCCCTGGTTAGAAGACGGATTTTGAGCTCTTTCACGGCCTGATTTAAGGGTTTATCCATGGATTCCTCAATCGGAGGTTTTTCGGGATCAATGGTTTCCCCATGTTTCGACGTGTGACCCTCAGCCAGGGGAGAACGGAACGGGTCGAACACGATTTCCGTGATCAGTGATGAATCCGCCCGATACACCGCTCGTTCCACCAGGTTTTTGAGTTCGCGGACATTCCCGGGCCAGGAATATCTTGTGAGTGCCGTGGTGGCTTCCTTGCTGAACCGGGGTATTTCTTCCCGGCCCAATTCAAAGGCCATCCGAGCAGCGAAATGCTCTGCCAACAAAATGATATCTTCCCTTCGTTCCCTCAGGGCGGGCAAAAACAAGACTTCAAAAGTTAGCCTGTCGAGCAGATCTCGTTTGAACCGTCCCTCTTCCGCCAGACCAACCAAATCAGCATTGGTGGCTGCAATGATGCGTACATCCACTTCAATGCTCTCCGAACTGCCAACACGTTCAAAGGTCCCGTATTCCACCACGCGCAATATTTTTTCCTGGACTTCCAGGGGGATGCTGCCTATCTCATCGAGGAACAGGGTTCCCTCGTCGGCGGCCTCAAATCTCCCGCTCCGCCTCTCTAAAGCGCCCGTGAAAGCGCCCTTCTCGTAACCAAAGAGCTCTGACTCTATCAGGGAAGAACTCAAAGCCGAACAATTGATAGCCACAAAAGACCCCTGCCAGCGTTCTGAAAGGAAGTGCAAACGGGAGGCTGCCAGTTCCTTCCCGGTCCCCCGCTCACCCATCAAGAGAACGGGCCGATTGATGGGTGCCACACGCGAAAGCCGTTCCTGAAAATCCAGGAACGTCTCGGAGTGCCCCAAGGCCTCATCCTTTCCGGCAAGGGGACCTGATCTGACAGTATGTTTTGTATCATCCGTTTCTTTTTTCATGGTGAAAAACCAAATTAAATGGTCATTTTAACTATTATTCGGCAATTTATACCATATTAAGTTATGATATGTCAATACAGTAACCCCCTGATCCCCCAGGGGATATGGGGAAAACGGTCTGGTTGGCATAATTTCTGCTTCCCAAACATGTCAAACAAAAAAACTGGAGGTCTTATTATGGGAATATTTACGCGATTTCGTGACATCATCAATTCAAATATCAATGCGATGTTGGACAAGGCGGAGGATCCTGAAAAACTGATAAAACTCATGATCCATGAAATGGAGGACACTCTCGTTGAGATCAAGGCTTCTTGCGCGGGTGTCATGGCCAACCGAAAAAAGGCTGAGCACCGATTGGACCAGATCCAATCCAAGGTGAAATACTGGGGGAACAATGCGGAACTCGCAGTCAACAAAGGCAGGGATGATCTTGCCCGTGAAGCCCTCGTGGAAAAACGCAGATTGACAGAGATGGAAACTCCCCTTGAAAAACAAATCATGGAACATAACAGTTTGATTGAGCAGTATCAGGAGGACATCCGGCAACTCGAGGACAGGCTCAGAATGGCTCGGGAAAAGCGACGGGGGCTGGTACAACGCCACCTTCGGGCAAAAGGAAAAAAACGGACCCAGGAAGAAATCCGTCGCATGGATAGTGCCGAAACCATATTCAAATTCGAGCAACTGGAAAACCGCATCGAACGAATGGAGGCCGAAGCGGATTTGGTTAATTTCGGAAAAGGTCCAGCCCTTGAAGGGGAATTTGAGAACCTTTTGGTTGACGATGAGATCGAAAAAGAGCTTCAAGACCTGAAATCCTCTTTACAGAAGGAAACTACCACGCCCGCGTGAGCCTCGAAGGGGTTCTTTGTTCTGTACGACCACCTGAATACCTCTTGAGAAAATACACGGGATCAGATAATGTAGATCGGTGTACACCCATTCATTAGGGCAAACAGGTGTAATTTAAGCCGTTTTCTTGACATCAAATGGAGTTGAATCAGCCATGCATGGAGCGTTGATGTTAGCCACCATCTTCGGGGGCACCATCCTGGTACTGGCAATTATCGGGAGCACGATTCTGATGGGAATCAAGATCCTGAAGGGAGGAGCATCCCGCAGCGACCAGAAAATGCAATCCGATGAAGCCAAAGTAATTCAAGGAATCTACCAAGGCCTTTCACGAATGGAAAAACGGGTGGAAGCACTTGAAACCTTGATTTTCGACCTTGAGAAAAAGGAAAAGGAACTATGAGAAAATTTAAAAATATATTTCACGGTGGGCTGTACCGTTCCAGAAACGGTGTCATATTGGGTGTCTGCAGAGGCATTGCCGAGTATTTTGATTTTTCTGTTTTTTGGGGCAGAATCATTGCCTTGGCATTACTCTTCATCAGCGGTTTCTGGCCCACCATGGCCCTTTATTTTATTGCAGGCCTGTTGATGAAACCTGAACCTGTCTTGCCCATCAGCGGGGAGGACGAACAGGAGTTTTATGACGGTTACATTCATTCTCGGAAAGGGGCGGTGGACCAACTCAACCGGAGATATGGGGCCCTGGAACGGCGTATTCAACATATGGAGCACTCGGTGACCAGGCGAGAATTTGATTGGGAGAACAGACTGAACAGCTAGGGCTTTCTTTTTCTAACGGCAGGGAGGGTCAAGGCGGGAAGGCATTATCCCTCACGAAATCTTATGCTTCGGGACTCCGTCTGTTTATATGATTTGTTTTCATAAACCGTTCCAATATCTCGTAGGACTGAGCCCCCACAACGGTTCTCCCGTTCATCATAAAGGTTGGGACAGCCGTCACCCCCTTATCACCGGACCGGGCCCAGTCTGAATCAACAGATTTCCTCAAGGCCCTTGTCTCCAGCACCTCCTGGGCCTCTTCGCCGGGAAGGCTTACAGATATGGCCAGCTCTACCAGGTCAGGTATTTTCGCGATATTTATGCCATCCACAAAATAGGCGTGAAAGGCCGCCATGTGAAACACCTCTCCTTTTCCCTTCACCTCCGCCCATTTCCCAAGTTCCTGGGCCAACCGGCTATTGTACGTCATGGTTCTCTGACCCAAGGGTAATCCCTCAGCATCCGCCACCCGCCTGAGTCTGGCCATGATCTCGGGGATGTTTACCATACGTCCTTCAAAGAGCTTTTCAAGGGACAGCCCTTCTTCCGGTGTATTCGGGTGAAGGGGGAATGCAGTCCATTGAATTTCAATCTCATAGTTTTTCCGCAAGCGATCAACACGACCTGTGATGAAGTAGCACCAGGGTCAGACATAGTCGGAAAAAATCTCCAGTATTGCAGGTTCGGCCATATGCCTCCTCAGTGACCTTTGTTTGCATCAGGTGAACAGGGACTCCACCTTCCCAGGAGAGAAAGAGCGGAGAGACGATAAATATCTGTTTCTTTTGACGGTGAGCGTAAGGAATTTTTCCCGATCTGTCAACGGGAATGATGATTTGGCCCTGGATTCGCCCTTGACACGGACCCGTAATGTCCTTATATTTCGCCTTAACCGGCGAACTTGACGTGTGACCCGGTCCACATTTTATCCACGTGACTTCATTATTTCGTTTGATAAATCCAGGCCCCCGTCAGGTGATATAAAAGGCAGGGCTTTTTTCTCCTAAAGGAAATACCCTATGTCATGGCACATCTTCATGCGGACTTTGTTGTTTTGTATATTGTTAGTGTGTCTTACGCCCGCCTGGGCCTCCCAGAGCGTGGTGGTCGCTGATTTCTCTGCGGGTGTTGACAAGGATGGCGTCCCTCAGGGATGGCAGCTCAAGGAAAAGACAGGGAATGCGGATTTTGCCGTTGTCAGAGACGGTCTTGTAACCGCGCTTCGCCTGAGGAGCCAAGAGACCTCATTTGCGCTTCAGAGGGCGGTGGATGTAAATCCCCAGTTGTATCCGTTGATTTCCTGGAAATGGAAAGTAACCAAACTGCCCGAGGGGGGGGATTGCAGAAATTCCAAGACCGATGACCAGGCAGCCCAGCTTTTCCTCGCATTTTCCAACGCAAACGTTATCTCCTATATCTGGGACACAACCGCGCCACAGGGCCTGGTCGAGGATACCTGGTCATTTCCCTTTGTGACCGTCAAGGCGATTGTCCTCCGTTCCGGACATTCAGAAACCGGCAAGTGGGTAACGGAGACCCGAAATGCCTACGAAGATTACAGGGAGCTTTTTGGCCATGAACCTCCCGGGGTCGCCGGCATCAGGATCCAGATAAACTCTCAACATACTGAAACTTCGGGAGAAAGCTTTTTTGCGGATGTAATATTCAAACGGCAATGATCAAGGATTCATCACTTCCTGCCCCGCTTTTTCTTTTCTTTTTGAGGCACGAACGGCCGCATCAAAGGCCTTTTCTGCCCACCGGAAAAGGACCCCGGAACTCTCCATTGCATCGTGCGGCGCCTGATAGTAAGACATGGAAAGCTCTTTTCCTTTTCTTGTGTAAGTAAAGGGGGGAAGTCCCCTTGCTTCGAAATCGGGACGGTTCCTTTCATCAGCCTTCAGGTAGAAAGTG
>JABMQV010000038.1 GCA_013203065.1 Desulfobacteraceae bacterium
CCCATTTCCGTTATCGGCCACCTCAATACTCACTGTCTGCTCCTCCGGGTGAAAGGAGAGATCGATGGATATCACCCCATTTCCATCGATAGCATCTATGGCATTGTCCAGGAGGTTGATCATCACCCTTTTTATCTGCGCCCTATCCACCCTGAAATCAGGGACCTCCATGGAATCACGAAAGACAACTTCCACGTCCTTTTGGGTCTCCTTATAAAGGCTCACGGATTCTTCGATGATCTGTCTGATATTGTCGGGCCTGGGATTTGACGCCGGCATTCGGGCATAGCTGGAAAATTCGTTGACGAGCCGCTTTAATCCCTCCACCTGATCGATAATCATGTCAGTGCACTCTTCAAAGACCTTGCCGTCATCTTGGCCCAGTTTTTCACCGTACTTCCTCTTGAGCCTTTGGGCGGAGAGCTGTATCGGGGTCAGGGGATTCTTGACCTCGTGGGCAATGCGTCTGGCCACCTCCCGCCAGGCCGCCATCCTCTGTGCCTTTTCGATTTCACTCAAGTCCTCAAAGACAGCAACCAGGCCAAGGTAGTTTTTCCGGTCGTCACGGAGTACGTTCAGAGATACGAGCAGAGTCAATCTCTTGTCTCTTACAGATAATTTTATCTGTTTGTTGAGGAAACCCTTACGGAAAAGTCCTTCATCGTCTAGAAAATCGTCGATTATTTGGATGTACTCAGGGGAGAGGACATCCCTGAAATTCTTTCCGATTGTCATTTCTGCGTCTATGCCCAACATCCTCTCAGCCGATTTGTTGATCGTAAGGATCTTCCCTTGGGCATCGGCAGACACCACGCCGGCGGCCACATTGGCAAGGACAATCTCCATATAAAGTCGTCTTTGTTCCAGTTCCAGATTGCTCGTCATGAGTTCCCGGTTGGTCTCCTCAAGTTTCTCCTTGCCCGTCTTGAGGTCCAGGGTCATCCTGTTGAAAGAGTTGACCAGTTCCCCAATTTCATCCTTCCCCTCCAAGTCGATTGAAAAATCATAATCCCCTGCGGCAATCCGCTTTGTTCCCTCCGCGAGTTCCTTAATGGGGACGGTTATTTCCCTCGACAGATAGAATCCAAACCATACTGATGAAAAGATAATGAGAAGGGTAACGATGGAAAGGGTGACCATATGGCTTATTTTTATCGGTTTTTTCAGCATCTTGAGTTGTTGATATTCCTGCAGTCCTCTCGAAATGGCCTTTAGCCGATTGACAAAACTGCCTGGGACAAACTTGGATAAGATAATGAGGCCTACCACTGCCTTCGACTTTGTCCTCGAAAAAATGGGAGCAATTCCGGTGACAAAGTCACCGTGCGGGAAAGACTGGATTTGTTGGCTATCTGTACCCTTCTCGAAGCATTTTCTCAAAATATCCGCTCCCGGCCCTTTGAATGTGCTCAAGTCGATCCTGTGGTCCTGGGATATGGCTCTGGGAGCAAGTTTGTCGGAGACCACCCCCAAAGAGGCCAGCCTGAACTCCTTTTGTTTTTCACGAATAAATCTTTCAAGTTCATCTTTCCGTGAAAGCAGCATAAATCCCTCATAGGTGATGAGCCTGCTCAAGTTATTGCCAAAAGAAATGATCTCATCGGCAATCCCCTTGTAGTAGTCTTGGCCCACTTCCAATGAGTTTTTCAAAGAACGTTCTATCTGGAGGTTAAACCAGTGTTCAACGGATGTTGATATGAATTGCACGGACACAAAGAATAGGATCATGGTCGGCAGGAGTGACAGGGTCATGAAGGCCAAGACCAGTTTTGTCCTTAGCTTTGCCCCCATGATATTCTTTCTTCTTTCAAACAGGAGTTTGACCAGATTTCGGACTGTGAGAAAGAGGAGAAGGAGAAGCAGGATCACATTTATATTGATTAGGGCGAAAACAAGTATACTGCTCGAGAATGGAAGCCCCTGCCCCAGATCAAAGGCCTGTATTCCAATATAGATCAGGATGGAAATCACGACGACCAGACAGATAATCAAATACCTTTCTCTTCGTCGTCTCTTGAGATCTTGTATTTTTGCCTCTACGTACTCTTGCATTGCGGCTATGCTCTTTAATGAATCAGGCCTTGTCCTTTAGGGAAGGTGCCCATCTGCCGGTCATACCTTCCGGCCTGACTCAATGATCTTGGGTGAACGGTTTCTTGTCAGTATCGGAAATCTACTGTATACCAATCCGTTTCAAAGTCCCACAGGGAGAGGAAAAACAAAACATAATGCAAATAAAAGGGAAGTTTTATCTCTTCAAGTTCGGCCATCATGCGTATTTGGTAGCGACGATCCTTATGAAGCTTATGAAGCTCCGTCACCCTTAGACCCACAATTTCCGACATCAATTTTTTGGCTTCATCGAAATCCTTGACGGAAATCGATTTCTGCTTTTCTGATAATTTCAACACATAGACCTTCTTTAGATTATCATATTGGATTTCGTGGCTTACCTTTAGATCTGCTAATCCCTTGTCCCACCAGAGGGCCCTGGTTTCGTAAAGCCTTATAAAAAATGTAAAGGTCGTGATGATGCCGTTTTCAATCGCCTTTTCCATATCCACCGTAAAGCAGTCGGTCACGGTGAAATACAAGAGGAGATGGTCACGGGTGTTGGTAATCACGATATCTGTCAAGCCCGCCTCTTCGGCCCTTGCTGGAATGGCGAAGAGGAAACTCATCAAGAGGATCAAGGCCACTGCCGATTTTAGCCTTATGTTCACAGAGGTGAGGGACATCATATGTTTTTCCCTATGGAAGGGTCAGCGGTATGGTCAAAAGAGATATATGCTTCAGGAAATTCTGATGGGATATCATAGGTGAGAACCCGTCAAAATGCAAGGTGATATCGCCATTTTGGGCGAATTCAACATTCCGGGTAGATCCTATCTGCCTATGGCCACAAAGGGGCG
>JABMQV010000331.1 GCA_013203065.1 Desulfobacteraceae bacterium
CTGTGTACCCATAAAAGAAAACGGAAAGGTTATCGGCGCACTCAGTGTGGACAGGATCTTCAAAGGATCATCGCCACTGGCAGAGGACGTGAGACTTTTAACCGTCATCAGCAGTCTGATCGCTCAGAAGGCATCAATGCTTGAAAGAATACGAAGGGAACAAGAGCAACTCAGGGATGAGAATATCCGGCTAAGAAAGGAACTCAACAAGAAGTATAGCTTCACCAATATCATCGGCAACAGCCGCAAGATGCAGGAGGTCTTCTACCTGATTACACAGGTGGCCAAGAGCAATGCCAATGTACTTCTTCTGGGAGAGAGCGGTACGGGTAAAGAACTGGTTGCCAATGCCATCCATTATAACAGTCTCCGCTCCAAAAATCCCTTGATCAAGGTCAACTGCGCTGCTCTGCCCGCAAACCTGGTTGAGGCCGAACTCTTTGGTTATGAGAAGGGGGCCTTTACAGGAGCCAGCCGGGAGAAGGCGGGTAAGTTTGAACTGGCCAACACAGGGACCATATTCCTGGATGAGATCGGATCTCTTGCCCTCGAGAGCCAGGGAAAGTTACTGCGAGTCCTTCAGGAGAAGGAACTGGAGAGGCTGGGGGGAGTAAAGGCCCAAAAAGTCAATGTTCGCGTCATTGCGGCAACCAATAAGGACCTTGCTGAAGAAGTTGAGGAGGGCGGTTTTCGCGAAGATTTGTTCTATCGACTGAATGTCTATCCCATCTATTTACCACCCCTGAGGGAGCGTGAGGCCGACGTCCTCCTGCTTGCCGATTACTTCCTCGATAAGTACGCATCCGAATATCAAAAGGATATTAAGAGGATCTCCACGCCTGCCATAGAGGCCCTGATCCAGTATCACTGGCCGGGAAACGTCAGAGAGTTGGAGAACTGTATGGAAAGGGCCATACTCCTGTGCGATGACCGGGTCATTCATAGTTACCATTTGCCCCCGACACTGCAAACCGCAAAAGATACGGGAACACAGCAGTCTCAGTCGTTGGGGGATGCCGTTGATCGATTTGAAAGGGAGTTGCTCATCGATGCATTAAAGACGAGCCGGGGAAACATGAGACAGGCAGCAAAGGCCCTTCAAACCACGGAACGGGTCTTTGGCTACAAGATAAAAAAACTCGAAATACATCCCAAACAGTATCGGTAGTGCTGTTACAACTATTCGGACCTGTGCTTTTTTGCCACAAAACCTGTGGGGGTCGGGACAGGACTTTGGATGGTTCGAATCAACCTAGAGGACTTCCTCACAGATGACGAATTTGAGGCACCTGTGATCTGCATAACCCACTGGGAACTCGCCTCCTCACGCCAATAAAGCGTTACTGTTCTGCTGATCTCTAATCTTCAATTTCCACTATCCTATCCGGTCTGGATCAGGGCTTATTTACTATTGTACTGCCCCATATCTCATTCGCTATTTTTCTGTTGACTTTCAGTTAAACTTACAGTACACGTCAGGCGTAAGGCCAAAGGCATAAGGCACAAGGCTTGGGCAAGGAGGGAAACATGAAACTAACGGACAAACAGAAGCGGTTTCTGGCCTATATCTCCCGCTATATAGAGGAGTGGGGGAGATCCCCCAGTTTTGAAGAAATTTGCTCCCACTTCGGATTTCACTCCTACAACACGGTGACCACCTACCTCAAGGCCCTGGAGCAAAAGGGCTATATCCGGCTTCCCCGGAAAAAGAATCGCAAACGAGCCATCGAGGTGATCAGCCCCGTGGAAACCAGGCGGTTTGAGTTCCCCCTCTTGGGACGGGTGGCGGCCGGAAAACCCATTGAGGCAGTGGAAGACGTGAGCGCCATCGAGGTTCCCTCCGCCATGATCGGATCGGGGGATCATTTTGTGCTACAGGTCAACGGCGATTCCATGGAGGAAGACGGCATCCTGGACGGGGATTTTGTGGTGGTGCGAAGACAACCCACCGCCGAAAACGGTGAGACCGTGGTTGCCCTGATCAACAATGAGGCAACCGTCAAAAAATTTTACAAAAGAAAGGGTCATATAAAACTTCAGCCGGCCCACACGGGAATGAACCCCATCCGGGTCAAAAAAGGGGACCTCCAGATCCAGGGAAAGGTTGTGGGGGTGATGAGATATTTGGGTTAGGCGTTAGGCCCAACGACTTGCGCCTACGTTCTATTCAGAAGGCAAAAACTCGGCCTTCTGACCCAAATCAAAGCAAAACGGCTCTGCCTTTGTATGGTTTGACATGGAGTATTGGAGTAATGGAGTATTGGAACATCGTGGAAGGCGATTATTTTTTCGAAATAAAAACTGTTTTGTGCGAGTCATCATATGTGTGCAAGGCTCTTTATCAGCATTCCAACACTCCAGTACTCCACCACTCCATGAGCCAATGAAGTTTAGCAAACTTATCCCTTCTGGGGTAAACCAAAGCCGGGCCTCCTTCCGGGCCGTAGGCCCTCCAGGCCGGAGGCTGGACCTGGATCTTTAAACCATGTCCCGTCATATCATTCACCTTCACATACCGGCCTTTCCCATTACCATAGCCCGTGTCTCACAACCGGGGCTCAGGGACCGGCCTGTGGCTGTGGCTCCGCCTCAATCAGAGCGGGCCCCGATCCTCTCTGTCTCCTCCGAGGCCCGAAACGAGGGGGTTTTCAAAGGCATGTCCCTTTCTAGGGCCACGAAATTGTGCCCGGATCTGACTGTCTTATCCCCGAATCCCGGGCTCACGGAAAAGGCGTCTCACTCTCTGGCGAAACTGGCTTCCCAGTATACGCCCATCTGGGAGCCGTCCCGGCCAGGGCATATCTACCTGGATATCACCGGGACCGAACGGTTGTGGGGCAGGGCCAAGGATACGGCTTATCATCTCGGAAAGGAAATCAAGGACCGCCTGCAGCTATCCGGGACAGTGGGTGTGGCAGGAAACAAGATGGTCTCAAACATCGCCTCCCGAATTATGTCCTCCGAAGGGGTATTGGATGTGGACCACGGTCAGGAGGCCCCATTCATAGCCCCCTTTAAGGTTGATGTGTTACCCGGCATCGGGCATACCCGACAGAAGATCCTTTTGGAAGAGCTGAACATCATCCGGGTCCGTGAACTGGCCGCCCTGGACAGGGGCAGCCTGAAGCTCATCTTTGGCCGCCAGGCCTATCTGATCCATCAAAGGGCCATCGGTATCGACCCCACGCCGGTCTGTCCCTCTCCCGCGAAATCGACAGTGGCCGAAGAGATCACTTTGCCTCTGGACGAGAATGATGACCACAAACTCCTGGGAGCACTCTACACCCTGGTGGAAAGATGTGCCTACCGGCTGCGAAGCAGGTCACTCCTTCCCCGTAAGGCGGCTCTTCTGGTCAGGTATTCCGATCAGGTGGAGGCCAAGGCACGGCTCAAGCTGTCCTGCATGAGTTTCTTGGATCTTGACCTGTATGCACCTTTGGGAAAACTGTTTTTAAAGATCTGTCATCGGCGGATTCGCGTCCGGTTTATAAGGGTTTGGTTCTGGGATTTTTCTCACCCAAGTCCCCAATTATCCCTTTTTCACGCCCTATCACCCGGCGAAAAGGAAACAACAAAACTCACCCGGGCCCTGGATCGCATCAGAGAGCGACACGGTGAAGAAGCAATCAAATACGGAAGAGCAGCCTGACGTCTAAATCATGCCCCACTTTATCCACCTCAACGTTCACTCTCACTACTCCCGGGGCTGGGGGATTGGCATGGTCGAAGAGATCTGCCAAACCGCCAGGGATCTGGGAATAAAAAGGCTCGCCCTGACCGATACCAACGGGCTCTACGGAGTGATCTTTTTTGTTCAGACAGCCAAGGAAATGGGAATTGATCCCATTGTGGGAAGCGAACTCCTGTCCGACGGGCGACGGGCTGTCCTGCTGGCCAAAAACTCGGAGGGATACGCCAACCTTTCCCACATCGTCTCTGATTGTCACTGCCATCAGGATTTTGATTTGATCGGGGCGCTCAGGCAAAGGCGCCAGGGGATTATCATCTTTTCCGATGACTTCAAACTCCTGAAGGCCCTCCGCCGAGATGCTATTCAAGACCTCTTTGTCGAGATGTCTCCCGGATACCAGATGGCCCGTTGCTATGCCTTTTCCCGCAAGACCGAAATTCCGCCCGTGGCCACCAATCGCGTATATGTCGTGAGAAAAGACCGGTTCCGGCTCCACTTGATCCTCAGGGCAATATCCCTCAATACGAAACTCTCTCGCCTGACTCCAACGGATACCTGCCGGGCGCACAATTTTCTGAACTCCCCCCATGACATGATCGATCAGTATCCCCACGCACCAACAGCCATTTCAAATACCCTCAGGATTGCTGATTCCTGCCGTTTGGATTGGGACTTTGACCGGATCATCTTCCCCCGTTTCAAGGACCTGGATGATAGGGAGTCCTTTGCCCAACTCTATGGTAAGGCCATGGAGGGATGCAGACGCAGATACGGGGGGATCACAGGGGCTGTGAAGGAACGAATGGAACATGAGATGCGAATTATCCGGGAAAAAAACTTTGCCCACTATTTTCTGGCGGTTGCCGATATCACAAAAAAGGCCCAACGATCCTGCGGCCGGGGGAGTGCGGCCGCCTCCATCGTTTCCTATGCCCTCGGGATCACCCATGTGGACCCCATAAAACACAACCTCTTTTTTGAACGCTTTTTAAATCCCGACCGGATGGATCCCCCGGACATCGACGTGGATTTTGCGTGGGATGAGCGGGAAGAGGTAATAGACTATGCCTTTGCCAGGTACGGAAACCGACGAACGGCCATGGTGGCCAACCACAACACCTTTGCCGCCAGATCGGCCATCAGGGAAGTGGCAAAGGTCTTTGGTCTCACAGACAAAGAGATTGGGCGGGTAACCAAAAAGATAGGCTTCAGGTGGCATCTCAAAGAGATCTGGCGGGAATTGTCCCGTCATCCCAAAATGAGGGGGATCGACTTCCAAAAACCGTGGGATGAGATATTAAGTGCCGCAGTCCAACTCGAAGGGCATTTCAACCATCTTTCCACCCACTGTGGCGGCCTGGTGGTGGTCTCTGATGACATCCGAAGGTATTGCCCGGTGGAGATCTCACCCCGGGGTCTCCAGGTCCTCCAGTGGGAAAAGGACTCGGTGGAGGAGGCAGGCCTTGTAAAGATAGACATCCTGGGAAACCGGAGTCTGGCCGTCATCCGGGATGCCCTGGACCTGGTCAAGGAAAATTATGGCCGCCGTATTGATTACGCCAGTTTCAACCCCATCAATGACCCAAAGACCGCAAAGGTCTTCTATCAGGGAGACACCTTTGGGGTCTTCTATTTTGAAAGCCCTGCCACCCGACAGGTCCTGACAAAGGTGCGATCAGGGTTCACCTTTGAAGAGTACCTCCGGATGGACCATTTTCATCTTAACGTGGTGGTGACCTCCATCATTCGGCCTGCCTCGAATCAGAACATACACACCTGGATATCCAGGCTCCGGGGGGAACCCTGGGAACCGTTCCACCCCCTTCTGGAACCGGTGCTCAGGGAGACCCTTGGGGTCATGGTGTTTCAGGAACAGCTGAGTCAGGCCGCCATTCATCTGGCCGGGTTTGACCCTGCCGAGGCGGACACCCTCAGAAAGGTGGTGAGCAAAAAACACAAGGAGAAAAAACTCAGGGACTTTTACGATTGTTTTGTAAAAGGGGCATTGGATAGAGGGGTAACCCCAAAGATCATCCAAGATGTCTGGCAGATGATGATGGGGTTCGACGGCTACAGCTTTTGCAAACCCCACTCAGCAAGCTACACGATGGTGGCCTACAAGTCCGCCTATCTCAGGGCCCATTACCCGGCCGAGTTCATGGCCGCTGTTATCTCAAACGGCGGGGGGTACTACTCCACCTTTGGGTATTTGTCCGAGGCAAGACGGATGGGCCTCAGGATCCTGCTCCCTGATATTAATCAAAGCGAGATCAAGTATACCGGAAAAGACAAGGCAATCCGGGTGGGGCTCATGCAGTTAAAGGATCTCTCCCAGGAGACCAGGGAATTTATCGTTCACGAACGTACAAAAAAGGGGCCGTTCACCTCCCTTGAGGAGTTTCTGATCCGGGCTGGAGGCCACATCCACCCCCAGGACGTGAGGATCCTGATCAAGGCGGGCTGCCTTGATAGCATCGGGGGCCGCACCTCCCGGGCCGCACTGATGTGGGAGGCCGTCCGATTCTTCGACCAAAAAGAGGAGGAGAAGACCCCCACTCTTTTTGATTACGTCCAATCACGCCCTTCTCCATCCGCGCGTGGACAATACTCAAAAAGTCTCATGCTGAAGCATGAATCCGAGACCCTCGGGCTTCTCCTCTCGGCCCATCCCCTTGAACGTTACAGCCCTATCCTCCGGGGACGGAACCATGTCCCTGCCAGAGATCTCCGGGATTGGGTCGGAAAACAGGTCACTACCATCGGGTGGTTGATAACCGGAAAGACCGTACGTACCAAGGAAGGAGATCCCATGAAATTCATCTCCTTTGAGGACACCACCGACATCTATGAAACCGTATTCTTCCCAAAGGTTTATCACAGGTTTTGTCACATGCTGAATGGGGCCCGTCCCTACATCCTGAAAGGAAAGGTGGAAGAAGACTTTGGGGCCATAACTGTCACTGTAAACTGGGTAGGATTTCTGGATAGATATAAAAACCAAAGTCTTCTCCCATCCAGTGAATTAGGGGGCAGACCTGCTCTTGACTCACGTCAAAAATTGCAAAAGAGTTAAGAGCAGATTTGATGACCCCTTTTCCACGTTTGCTTGAAACCCTTTACTAGAGCGCTTTTTCTTGCTATGCTTTTTCCGTCTTTTTACCATCTGGGTACCTCCTGTCTTATTAGTGGTTTTTGTCTAATTCAAATATAGCAGGTTTCCCAGATGGTTTTCTGCTTTTCCGTTAATGAATCAAATCTGAAAGGGATAGAATCTGACCATGTCAAAAAGATACCCTGAGTGCCCGTTGTTTAATCACTCAAATTGTAGACATCTTGACAATCCAGAGGTCTGTGCGATTGTCAGAGAAGACAAAGCGTGTATGAAAAAGAATCCAAGTCAAAAAATTGAAAGGAAGTCCACTCAAAACATCAGGCCCTGAGGGCAAAATGAAAAACGTATTATTATTGAGTGTATTAGGTGCACTATTCTGTCTGCCTGGAATTTCACTTGCTGAAAAGATTACTGTTTATTCTACAGCCTATCCACCTTATCAGATTGATGATAATGGGAAGTTAACAGGTGTCAATACCGAAATAGTCAAGGCTATTTTCCGAGATTCAGGTCTTCCGTTTGAAATCAAATATGTCCCTTGGACCCGGGCTCAAAAATATGTTGGCGATGATAGCCGTAAGAATTCAGCAATCTATTGCCTTGGAAGAAATGAGCAAAGAGAACAGAAATACAAATGGGTTGGCGTTTATTTCCATCAGAAGGTCAGTTTTCTGTCTTTGAAGAATTCAGGTGTAAGAATAAATAGCCTTGATGATGTAAAGAAATACAAGATTGGTCTGGTACGGGGCGATATGATGACTCACCAACTCAAATCTCAGGGGAATGTCAAGGAACATGAAATGGTGCGTGACGACATCCTAAATACTAAAAAGCTGTTCAAAGGGAGAGTTCAGGCAATCGTAACTTCCGAACTTGCCGCAAGATATATCGCAAGGGAAAACGGTCTCGATCCCGATGAAATTGAAGTGCTATATGACGTCTTAACCGTTGGATTTAATCTCGCGCTATCCAAAAAAACGTCAGATGAGGTTTACCGGAAATTACAGGCTTCCCTGAACAAACTGTTGAAAGACGGTACTATTGAAGGAATTATAAATAAATGGCGATAAAGAAAAATTGTGGTTGCTAGCATTTGATTATGTGTAATTATCGAAAGAAGCGCTCCCACCAAATCTGACAATTCAATTTCATCTCACAAGGTATCCATGACATAGCACAACCTCAACCTTCTGCGAGGAAATCATGGCTTCATGTCTCCAGAAGGCGGAAAGTATTGAGCCTCCGGTGGATACCTGTGTCCGTTCGGGGGCTTTTTTATTGCAGGGAGGGTGATGCTATGACCGCAGAAGACGTCAAGCGAAAGCTCACCGCCATCCTCAGTGCCGATGTTCAGGGTTTCTGTCGCTATGTATTTCACCGGCGCCGAACGAAGGACCAGACGTAATACACCGGGATACCTGCAAGGATACTGCCGAGACTGTACGCCGATGGCTTCGGCCACTGCTTGAAGGCGAACACCGTCATGAAGAGAATCACGACCAAGAAGATCGCTGGAACAACTGGATATCCGGGCAAGCGAAATGGCCTTTCCATATCCGGCCGGCGCCATCGAAGGACGTAGACGGCGCCAATAAAGAGCAATGCAAAAACCGACAATCCCACCGAGGTATACTGGTACAAGTTCTGAAAGTCCGTCACGAACAAAATGATGATTGCACAGGCGCTTTGCGAGATCATCGCATAGATGGGAACCCGCCCTTTCGGACTGACATGCCCCGCCAATGATGGGAACAATCCATCTTTTGCCATGGCGTAGTAGATTCGCGGGCCGGTGATAATAAAAGCGCTCACCGTGGATAGGAACGTCAATCCAAGCACAACGTTGAAAACGCTGGAAGCCTTCGCGCCAAATAGATTTCTGACGGCGATCTGGGGGATCTGTTCTGCATTGTCAAATCCCACACCAGCCAGAGGGA
>JABMQV010000332.1 GCA_013203065.1 Desulfobacteraceae bacterium
ATAACCTATTGTTTTTTCATCTGGATTGGGGATGGGTGTCTTTTTTTTGTTATGCCCCCTCCGGGGCGTAGGCCCTACGGGCCGGAGGCTTGATCTTGAAAAAACTATCTCATTCTCGGACAGCCTCCTAGAGTAAAGGTTTCGCGACTTATTAGCCATTGAAAGGAATTAGCATGGATACACATAAACTCGCTTTCCTGCCGGACAATAAAGAGATAGAAGTTGAGAATGGCACCACGATTATGGAGGCCGCTCAAAAGGCAGATGTTTACATTAACAGCCTCTGTGGCGGAGAGGGGGTTTGCGGCAAATGTCGGGTCCAGGTAAGTGAGGGAAACATAAGGGCGGACAAGAACTCTATTGGCCTCTTGTCAAAAGATGAGATAACGGAAGGCTTTATCCTGGCCTGCCAGACAAAAATTTATGGCGACATGGAGGTGGTCATTCCGCCGGAGTCGCGTTTGGAGGGCGAACAGATCCTGATGGAACAACCGGTCGTGGATTACAGCCATCCGGAAAAAATGTCTGTTCCCAGAATTTCAACAGATCCCCTGACTCTTTTTGAGCCATTGTCGCGAAAGATATACATGGAACTCCCGGAACCGTCCTTGGAAGACAATATGGGTGATATGGAAAGAATTGTCAGGGAATTGAGGAAAAAGACTGAATATCAGGATTTTGAGACATCTTTTCATTGTCTTCAGGGATTGGCCTTGAAACTCCGTGACAACGACTGGAAGGTTACGGCCACCATAATCAGGAATGGTAACCTATGGCGAATTATGCAGATCGAGGCGGGAGATACGAGTGATCAAAACTACGGTCTGGCCATTGACGTGGGAACAACCACTGTTGTGGCACAGCTTGTCCATATGAAATCGGGCACTGTCGTGGGAGTGGCGGGGAGCCATAATCTTCAGGCGCGTTACGGTGAGGATGTCATCTCCAGGATGATATTTGCCTGCGGCAGTCAGGAAGGCCTGGACCCCCTTCATGACGCCATCATCAAAAACATCAATAATCTGATAAGAACGTTGACCGAGAAGAAAGGGACGGACGTTGATCAGATTACGGCCATTGTGGCGGCCGGCAACACCACCATGAGCCATCTCCTTCTACGTCTTACCCCTTGCTCTATCAGGTTGGACCCCTATGTGCCTACAGCCAATATCTTCCCGCAGATAAAGGCGGCAGAGCTGGATATTGACATAAACCCATATGGCATACTGGAAACAATGCCGGCTGTGGCCAGCTATGTGGGGGGGGATATTGTGGCCGGTGTGATTGCCTGCGGTATTGCCGACAAGCCGGAGACAAACGGCCTTATAGATGTGGGTACCAATGGAGAGATCGTCATAGGAAATAATGAATGGCTGGTTTGCTGCTCAGCTTCCGCCGGACCTGCCTTTGAGGGAGGCGGTATCAAGAATGGAATAAGGGCCACGCGAGGGGCCATTGAAAGGGTAATGATAGACAACGGGAAGGTAACCTATCACACCATCGGTAAGGCCAAGCCGAGAGGGATATGCGGGTCGGGCCTGATTGACTGCCTGTACGGGTTTATCCAAAGCGGAATAATCAATTACGAAGGAAAGTTTAACCTTTCCCCCAGGAACGAAAGAATTGTTGAGAAGGATGGCGAGATCCAGTTTATCGTCGCCTATTCACAAGACACCGAGACAGGTGAGGATCTGACGATAACTGAGTCAGACATAGGCAACATTATCCGGTCAAAAGGGGCTGTATTTGCCGCCATCAAGTCCCTGACGGATTATGTGGGCGTAAAATTTGATGAAATTGACACCTTTTTTGTGGCTGGCGGGTTCGGGACCTATCTGGATATTCCCAAGGCAATCGGGATAGGAATGTTGCCGGATATTGATCCCAAGAGAATTCAGTTTGTGGGAAACAGCTCTCTTATGGGTGCCCGAATTGCGCTCTTGTCCGGGCATGTCCTTGAACGCTCAGCCAAGATAGCGAATGGAATGACCAATATAGAACTCTCCACCTATCAGCCCTTTATGGATGAATATATCGCCGCAATGTTTTTGCCCCACACGGACAGGCGGCTATTCCCCTCGGTCACGTATTGAAAACTGTTTCCTCCTCCATCGTTTTTTCGTAAATCTTTCACGCGTCCCTGATCCCTTCTTGACATAAGTCAATGCCTATCTGCAAAGAATATTTATAATTTCACCAAAACATTTTGTGAAAGGTAGATGGTTTTGGATATGAGATGGAGTAAAGAGGCCAAGGATAAAGTGTCCAAGGTTCCTTTTTTTGTCAGAAAGCGCGTTCAGAAAAGGGTGGAAGAAGAGGCTGTCCGTTGCGGGGCTGCCCAGGTGAAGTCGGAGCATGTTCTTACTTGCCAGAAGAGGTTTCTGAACCGGATGGAAGATGAGGTAAAGGGTTTTCAGGTGGAGACCTGTTTTGGCCCCAGCGGGTGCCCCAACCGGGCGGTAAAATCCGATGGATTGCCCGAAAAACTCGAAAAAAGGCTTTTGCGAAGGGATTTGAGGGGTTTTTTAAAAAAGAGGGTAGATGGCCCCTTAAAAATGCATCATGAGTTTCGTGTCTCCATCTCAGACTGCCCCAACGCATGTTCCCGCCCCCAAATCGTTGACATGGGACTCATCGGCGCCAGCAGGCCCAAGATTTCGGGTGAAATTTGCAGCCAATGCGGGGAATGTGAAAGGGTTTGCAGGGAGGGGGCTATTTCGGTCCATGATTCAATCCCTGTTATAAGCTATTCCAACTGCCTTTCATGCGGTCAGTGTGCTGAGGTCTGTCCCACAGGCACCTTTCAGGAAGATGCCGGAGGCTATCGGGTTCTGATCGGGGGAAAACTGGGTCGTCATCCCCGGTTAGGGGCAGAGATTTCCGGGATCTATGAAGGGAAAGATGTGTTGCTGCTGATGGATCGAATTCTTGACCATTACCAATATCATTGTAAGAAGGGTGAACGTCTCGGTGAGATCCTGGAAAGGACGGGGCTGGATTGGGTAGAGATGGAGAAGAGGGCAGGGGGTGGATGATCTGATTTGCGTCTTGTCCTTTTGCCCTTGACAAGATTGCTGATGCATAGTAAGCGAAAAGCTGTATGGTTGGAGACACAAATAATCTGGTCGCCGCCTCTTGATGGTTGTTCCAATCAAGTTCCACTGCTATGTGCAGCCCTCTTGTCGCTGCTTGTTTCCTACTGCAGGCATCGTCACTTTCAGGAGAGGGCTATCCCGGTGAGTGAAGACCCATGAAATATCCAAAACCGATCCTTTTGATCCTGGCTTCCATTTTGCTAAGTGCCTGCGCCGTGGCGGAAACAGCCACACAAAAAATTTCTGCCCTGACAGGAGGCACTAAACCCGGAACCTATTACACGGGTGTCGCTGATCTCAAATTATACCCCGAATCCCGGTTTTCAGAAAAATATACTGCCAAGCTACCGCTTAACGAAAAGTTGGTTCGATACAAGGTGGAAAGGGGTTTTGCCTATGTAAAGGTGGCAAGCACGGGTCAAACAGGCTGGGTTAACAATGCGCATCTCATATGGAAAAAGGCGGGATCCGAGGAGGCCACTCCCAAGGGGGATACCCCGAAGGGGGCTAGTCCAAAAAAAGACCTGGCCAAAAAGAGCCCGCCTAAAGAGGAGCCTATAAAGGAGCCGTCTCAACCTAATCCCGAAATAGAGAGAAGCGGTGCCTCAAGCTTTGACTCCTTTTAGGTCCACCCGTTTTATCCTGCTTGTCCCCATTTTCCCCTTTTTCAGATGAAAGTTTTAGCTTGTTTAACAGATATACTAACGCCCCATGACAACGCCCGATAGTCCACCCAACGGAACAAACAAGAGGTCTTCCAGACGGCTCGGTTCAATCTCCGAGATTTACACCCGAACCAAAAAGACCGTTAAGGACTCATTTATTGATCTCCTGTCAATGGACGAGTCGCGCAAGGCAACGGTCCTGGACGACATCGTGGTTGGTTCCACCCCCAAAACCACCTATTATCTACTCCTGACCATATCCGTTCTTATCGCCGGCTTTGGTCTGCTCACCAACAGTCCGGCCGTGGTCATCGGGGCTATGCTGGTTTCGCCCTTGATGACGCCCATCTTTGGCATCTCACTGGGGCTTGTCCAGGGGAATGTGTCCCTCTTACGCAAAGGCCTGATAGCGGAGTTTGGCGGGGTTGTTATTGCCATTGCGGCGGCTGCGTTCTTGGGCTTCTTCCCCTTTGCCCAAGAGGTTACCCCGGAAATGCTTGCACGCACCAGCCCGACGTTGCTTGATCTCCTTGTGGCCACCTTGGCGGGAATGGCCGGTTGTCTGGCCATGATAGATGAGCGGATAAGCCCGGTACTCCCAGGGATCGCCATGGCCACAGCGCTCACCCCGCCACTGGCTGTCTGCGGGTTGTGTCTTGCCTTTGGGGCCTTTGACGGGGCATGGGGGGCCTTTTTGCTCTTTTTTGCCAATTTTCTGGCAATCTTAGCGGTTTCGGCCCTCATGTTCATTGTGGCGGGCTTTGTCAAGCTTGAAGAAGTGGGCTCAATGTCTGACATCCTCAAGAGACTTTCGGGACCCGCGATCGGATTGATATTTGTAACGGTCTTACTGACCCACGCCCTGGTGGGGATCGTGGGAGAAAGGCGCACCACAAAGGCCATCGAGGGTATTATTCAAAAAGAACTTTCCACTGAACCGGCCACCTTTATCGAAAAGGTCATCTATAAACGGAAAGGTGACAGACTTGATATCCTGGCCAATGTGACAACGCCCCGGGTGTTGTCGCCCGGGAAGATCAAAGAGGTCCAGAACAAGCTCAACCATCGTCTGGCGCTGAAAACAAACCTTATTATGCGGTGTTATATCACCAAGGATATTTCGTCGACCGGCTCGGCCAGTGGTGTGGTGGGCCGAAATCTGGACGGTCAATTCATCACAACCGAACTGCATCCCAGGGTCAAACGCCTTCAAATCGGGGAGCAGGTTCTCAGGGAAATCCTCGATGAATATCCCGGCCTTTCCTTTGATACCCTGGATCTGGTCCAACTCGGAAAAGAGCCCATCCTGCTTGCCAGGATACACGGTTCACGCACCCTTGTTCCTTTTGAAGTCAGCCAATTCCAGGAAGCGGTCCGAAAACGATTGGGGGATACCCAGGTGCGCTTATTGATACGCTCGGACGACATCGTGGACGTGACCAGTAAAGGCCGTATCCTTTACGGTGAGGCGCATTTCAATGATTATTCCCCTGATGAAAAGGCGCTGCAGGGGCGTTTGGAGCGTGAGGTCAAGGAGCAGATTATGCAAATCAAGGACATGCACGCACCCAATGTTGATGCCGTCAGAAAAAACGGGAGATGGTCGGTGAGGGCAGAGGTGGTCGGCCCAAGGGTTCTCAGGCCGTCCGAGATAAAGTCTATTGGAAAAAAGGTATCCCGGACCACCAATCAGGACGTGACCGTACACGCCTGGTGCCGGGTTGAACTGATCGTAACCGAAGGTCATTCCACTTCCATGGAAGGTTTCATCAAAGAACTGGTTGAGAAACGACAAAAGAAAAAACAGCAGCCAAAAAAGCCCTGATTTTTTGCTTATTTGTAATCCCGGCCATGCCTTTTTTCCCGTTTTTGCCTCCTACCGAACCCCACCCTGGAAATCCGATTATCCCTCCCGGTCTTCTTGAGAAGCAACGATTTTGGAAGTTGGGAAAAACCGGAATTTGAATTGACTAACACCGCGTCCCTTGCAACAATAACACGGTATTTCGTGCTCATTTTGAAAGAGGAGTTTATTGTCGATGAAACTTGAATTCATTGAGGCTCGGGATCTGCCTGATGCCTGGTTTCAGTGCCTGTACAGACTGTTGGAGATGGGTCGTGAGTATGTCATAGAGAGAGGCAGCTACGAGGGACAGAAGCGGCTTGAATTTGACCATGTGACGGTCCATATTAAATATCCGGGTGTGCGCCCCCTGCTGCCGGATATTCCCCCCTCTCTGGGAATCCCGAATCCCGTGGCTGAGGGCTACCTGGAAGAGTACCTCCCCTACCTCATGACTGCGGCCAAACAGCCGGGGGAGGACTACACCTACGGGCAGTATTTGGAACCTCAGATCGCTGAGGTCATCCGCATGTATCAAGAAGATGGGTTTGAGACAAACCAGGCATATATGACCGTGGGAGACCCCCAGTCCATCCATCTGGTCGATCCCCCCTGTCTGCGGGGGATCGATACCCGGATCAAGGAAGGAACGCTTCATTTTATTGTTTATTTCCGATCGTGGGATTTATGGAATGGGTTTCCGGCAAACCTGGGGGCCATACAACTCTTGAAGGAGTATATGGCCTCGAGTATAGGAGTGGGAGACGGGGAGATTATTGCCTCCAGCAAAGGACTGCACCTCTACGATTATGTATGGGAGTTGGCCCAACTCAGAACCATGCGCAACCGACCCTCGGATGCCCACGGGAAAAAGACTGCCCATGAAGGCTGATATCAAAGGGCTGACGACCCTCGAAATAGAAGGCTGGGCCGCTGATCAGGGTCTTGATCCCTACCGTGGCCGTCAGATCCGGCACTGGATGCTGGGGAGGCTGGCAGGTTCCTTTGAAGAAATGACCAGCCTTCCCGGGTCGGTTCGTGCCCTTTTAACAGAAAAGGCAAACATCAGCCATCTTCAAAACATCAAGTCACTGGAATCAGAAGACGGGACCAGGAAATACCTTTTCAGACTGGCCGACGGGAATCTAATAGAATCGGTCCTCATACCCGAAAGGGACCACCTTACCCTGTGCATCTCGTCCCAGGCCGGCTGCGCCATGGGCTGTCGCTTCTGTTTTACGGCCAAACAGGGCTTTAAGAGACACCTTACGCCGTCTGAAATCATTGATCAGGTTATTCAGGTAAAGAGATCCCTGGATGACCCGGCCAGACTGACCAATATCGTAATGATGGGGATGGGTGAGCCGCTCCACAACTATAATGCTACACTGAAAGCAATCAGAGGCCTTATCGACCAGGACGGCATGAATTTCTCACATCGGAAGATCACCCTCTCCACCTGCGGGCTGGTTCCTGAGATGGAGAAGATGGGTCGGGATATGACTGTTAATCTGGCTGTATCCCTAAATGCTGCGGATGATGAGACCCGAGACTTTCTCATGCCCATCAACAAAAAATTTCCCTTGAAAACACTGTTATCTGCCTGCAGGAGGTTCCCCCTTCCCAACAGGCGGATGATCACCTTCGAATACATACTCATAGAGGGTATCAACGACAGTCACGGAGATGCATCCAAACTTGTTCGTCTTCTGGCGGGCGTGAGGGCCAAAGTCAATCTTATCCCCCTAAATCCCCATCCCGGCTCCGCTTTGGCCCCCCCCTCCACAAAGAAGATTCTCGATTTCCAAGAAAGCCTGTTGAGGAACCACTTCACTGCCATCATCAGGAAAAGCAAAGGAAGTGACATCATGGCGGCATGCGGTCAGTTAAGCGGGTGTGCGTCATGAGTTTTGTGCTTGCAAAAAATACGTTAACTGTGGTAAATTAAAAAGTTAAAATTAATTTTGTACATGGTGGCATGTGGTGATCGAATTAGATTTTTCAAAAGGTAGTGGTCTTATTCCAGCTATTGTTCAAGATTTTCGGTCAGGGAAAGTGTTGATGCTTGCCTATATTAACCAGGCTTCATGGGACAAGACCCTTGAGACAGAAGAGGCCTATTATTGGAGCCGTTCACGCCAAGAACTCTGGCATAAAGGGGAAACTTCCGGGCATGTGCAGAAAATCAGGGAGATCTATGCAGACTGTGACAATGATACCGTACTCTTCAAGGTGGAACAGGTAGGCGGTGCAGCATGCCACACCGGCCACGAAACCTGCTTTTACCGGCAGGTGTCCCGTGACGGCAGCTTTATGGAGGTGGGCCAAAAAATATTTGACCCGGAAAAGGTGTATAAGAAATGAAAAGACTGAAATTTGGGATCCCCAAGGGGAGCCTCCAAAACGCAACGATTAATCTGTTTGGGAAGTCTGGCTGGAAGATAAATGTCAATGACCGAAGCTATTTTCCAGACATCAATGACGATGAGATTGAATGTGCCATCTGCCGGGCCCAGGAGATGTCCCGGTATGTGGAAAATGGGACCCTGGATGCCGGTCTTACCGGAAAAGATTGGATAGAAGAAAACGAGTCAGATGTGAAGATCCTGGATGACCTGATTTATTCAAAGGTAAGCCAAAACCCGGCTCGTTGGGTCGTGGCCGTACCTGCCGGGTCAGATATAGAGCGGCTCGAAGATCTTCGGGGGAAAAAAATTGCCACCGAATTGGTAAACTACACCCAAAAATTTTTTCAAGAAAAAGGCATTCCCGTGGATGTGGAATTTTCCTGGGGCGCCACCGAGGCAAAGGTGGTGTCCGGTCTGGCGGATGCCATTGTGGAAGTGACTGAAACGGGAAGCACCATCAAGGCACACGGCCTCAAGATCATTTATGATCTGATGGAGACAAACACCCAACTCATCGCCAACCGGGATTCGTACAAGGACAAGTGGAAAAAGGCCAAGATAGAACAGATCCTCCTCCTCCTCAAAGGGGCCCTCAAGGCAGAAAACATGGTAGTTCTGAAAATGAATCTGGCCAAAAAAAATGTGGAAGAGATAATAACAATCCTCCCCAGCCTGAATGCCCCTACCGTGGCTGGCTTATACGACCCCGAGTGGGTCTCTGTGGAGACGGTGGTGGATTCCAAGGTTGTCCGGGATTTGATCCCCCAGCTAATGAACGCGGGGGCCCAGGGGATCATCGAGTTTACCTTGAACAAGGTTATCTGAGGTCGGAAGGCGGTGTGCGGAACAGTGCGGACAGTGAGCCATGAACCACAAATAAGTAATAGGGCCAGAGAAATACCACCCTTCATCGTGATGGATGTCTTGGAGAAGGCCCACGAGCTTGAAAGTCAGGGACGCAGCATTATTCACCTTGAGATCGGTGAACCCGATTTCCCCACGCCCGATTGTATATGCCGGGCCGCCAATGAGGCCATAAGAAGAGGTGAGACCCATTATACCCACAGCCTGGGGATCATCGAACTCCGGGAAGCAATCTGCCAAGACTACCGTGAAAGGTACGACGTTGTTGTTGATCCCGGACAGGTGGTTATTACCTCGGGTACCTCCCCTGCCATGTTCATGATTTTTTCTACCCTCTTGGAGGCTGGGGAAGAAATCATCATATCCGACCCGCATTACCCCTGTTATCCTAATTTTGCGAACTTTATGGGGGCAAGGCCCGCACTGGTAAAGGTATTTGAAGAAGACGGCTTTCAGTTGAGGGCCGAGG
>JABMQV010000333.1 GCA_013203065.1 Desulfobacteraceae bacterium
ACTTTAAAGAGGAAAGGAGCGCAAAATGGATCTGACTGAAATCTACGAAACGGGAAAGAAGGCCCTCAAAGAACGTGATATTGGTTTCTTGCTTGATGGCGTGGAGACAGAGTTCGTCATGCGGAACAACCGGACGGTCATTGACCGGTTTACATTCAGGCAGCAGTGTATAGACGGAACCGATCCCGGCACAAGGTGTGAAGTCTTGGGAGTGGCGCTTTCCACGCCGGTGATCATGTCTGCCATGACCATGCCCATTCCGGCCATCGTTGACGAGGGTTTGATGGAGGTGGCAAGAGGCCTTAAGGAAGCGGGCAGCCTCATGTGGACCGGGACACCGATTCCCCAGGACCTAAGGAAGATCGTAGACACGGGTGTCCCACTGGTTGCCAACGTAAAGCCGTTTCAAGATCGAAAGAAAATGTTCGGGGCCCTGGATGAGATACAGGGGGCAGGGGTTCGATGGATCGGGGTTGAAATCGATGCTGGTCAGGGTACCAAGGTCAAGGATCGTCAGATGGCATCTGATTGTGCGCCGCTCTCCCTCAAGGAATTGGAACAAATAAGAAAGGCAGTATCTTTACCTCTTATCTTCAAAGGAGTTCTGAGTAAGTCCGATGCCATCAAGTCCATTAAAGCAGGGGCAGATGGCATTGTTGTCTCCAATCACGGGGCCCATACCCTGGATTACCTCCCGCACCCCTTTCAGGTGATGGATGAAATTGTTGAAGCGGTTGGGGACAAGAAAGCGGTGATAGTGGACGGGGGGTTCCGGCGAGGGAGTGATGTCTTGAAGGGGTTGGCATTCGGGGCCTCTCTCGTTGGGCTGGGAAGACCCATATTGTATGGTCTGGCGGCCGGTGGAGGTGACGGGGTCAGAGAAACAATCCAACAGATAACCGGTGAATTGATCCGGCTGATGAGCATGGTGGGGGCCAGCGGGCCGGGGAGCGTGGACCGTGCTGTGCTGATAGATTAGAGGGCTTTGTACGGTCGGTAGGGCCTACGCCTCGGAGAGCAGCGGAGCGGCAATCCGGAATCCAAAAACGTATGAATTTAGCTTTTTCAAAATTGGCACTTAGACAGGGGGATGGGGGTTCCGTTTTTAAGGGTGTAACCCTGCCTGAGACCGTTAGAGAGCGTTAAGGAATCACGGACAGGGACGTCACCAAAAACCATAGGACTTTCCCGGAAGTACTTCCCCCTGTTTTCTCCCACGGCACGTGATTGCTTTACGCTCTCTTGCGGGCGAGTTTTACGCCCGAAAAACGGAACCCCCATCCCCCTGTTGAGAAGGGCTAAAGTGTTACCCAAAATCTAAAATCGTGTCTGTACGGATTTTTCGTTCAGACACGGGGCAGGTATAGTGAGAGCGAAATATTTCTATGGTTACTATATCGTGGCGGCTTGTTTTGTCATCCAGGGGGTGAGCATCGGTGCCATGTTTACCTATGGGGTTTTCTTTAAGGAGTTTCAGGCCGAATTTGGCTGGTCACGGGCTACCATATCGGGTGCATCTTCACTGGCCTTCTTGGTCATGGGGGTGGCTGGGATCTTTGCCGGCAGGCTCAACGACAAGGTTGGCCCGAGGCTCCTCATGGTGATATCCGGCATCTCTTTCGGGCTCGGATATCTGCTCATGTCCAACCTTCAGGCACCGTGGCAGCTCTACCTGCTTTACGGTGTGCTGATCGGCGTCGGCTTAAGCACCCATGACATCATCACGCTCTCCACGGTGGTGCGCTGGTTTGTGAGACGCCGCGGAATGATGTCCGGCATCGTAAAGGTCGGTACGGGGTCCGGCCAGCTCCTGGTACCGCTCATTGCCATGGCACTCATTGCCACCTGCGGTTGGCGGAAATCCTACGTCATCATGGGGGCGATGGTCCTGGTGATGCTGGTGGCTGTGGCCCTGGTTCTGCGCCGCGATCCCCAGACCATGGGCCTGCTGCCCGATGGTCGAAGGGATGAGCCATGCGGTGACGGGATTGGGTTCACGGAGCGGGGGGTGTCCTTGATGACGGCCATTCGGACAATGCAGTTCTGGACCATTTGTGCGGCGGAATTCATCATTTTTTTCTGTATCCTCACAATCGTCGTGCACATCGTGCCTCACGCCACAGATCTGGGACTACCCCCGGCCACTGCAGCGGGCGTCCTTTCCATGATCGGCGGGGCGAGCATGTTTGCCCGATTTTTGATGGGAACGGCGAACGATAGAATAGGTGGGAAACGTTCGCTGGTCATCTGCTTTATCATGTTGCTCTGTGGCCTTGTCTTGCTGCAGGTGGCCAGAGAGGCGTGGATGCTGTTTCTTTTTGCCGCGGTCTACGGCTTTGCTCTTGGTGGCTTTTTCACCGTGATGTCTCCTACGGTGGCGGAACTCTTCGGCATCGGTTCTCACGGGGAGCTTTTTGGCATTGCCGTGTTCATCGGAACCCTTGGCGGTTCAATCGGTCCCCTGTTGGCGGGCCGCATCTTCGATGTGACCGGAAGCTACCAGGCCGTGTTCCTCGTGCTGACCGGACTGGCCGTGCTGGGTTTGGTGCTGATCACCATGCTGCGGCCTTTAGGGGGCACCGGGGCCGGGAGGTAAAGCCCCCGGACGGCATCCCGGGAGACACGGGCGACCCAGCGCATTGAGATAACAAGGTCGATCCTGATTACATTCTTGAGCCTTTCTCGAGGGATTTGAGCTGTCCGTACCGGCCCCTGAACTTTTGTATAACTCCCATTTTTCTTAGTAACAGGATAAACAACACCACGCCTGCCACTTCGGCAAGCAAGTCAAAGACCACAGAAAAGGGTTCTTGCTCCCATCTCCATCTCAGGAAATCCGGAAATTGAAAATGGTCCAGGCCAAAGGGGATGGTCGCCTCCAGGCGGTTCCCCAAGACCGGCCAGAAAAGTGTTCTGGGGTGCACCCACATGCGGTCAAGCACCAGATGGGCCGGGGTTGCCAAGGCCCAGGGCCACAGGGACGACCAAAAACGCCAGCAGAACAAGCAAAACATCAAGCTCAATATAAGTGTGTGCCCCCAGATGCGACTGCTGTTTACCGGTGCCAGGCCGAGTGTGTAAAGGGGTTTGTCGATCAAGTCCGGAAGCATCGCACAAAAGGCCATTTTTGCCAATTCTCGCCAACCGATCGTGTTATCGGAGGAAAACTTTTGGGATACAAAACCAGTCAGACCCAAATGGCCAAACAACATCATCTCAATTTTCCTCACCGGTCTTCCCTGTCACCCCCGCCCTTCCTTCCCCCTTCAGCGGCGAAAGCAGGTATTCAGGTTTTACATTTTGGAGTGAGTGGAAGACATTTCCCTTGATCTTTCTGTTTGATCTGTAAAAACCATTGAGCATCTTTTTGATCTCTTCCCTTTTTGAACTACCATCCGTGGGGCAACCTAAATTGAGCCTTTCCCAGCCCATGGATTTGAAATAGCGTGAGATGAGGTCCTCGTCTATCAAATAAAGGGGTCTGATCACAGTCAATTTTCCGCCAAAAAATTCCTGAACCGGCAACATGGTGCTGATGGAGGCGCCGTAGAATACATTGAGGAAAAATGTTTCGATCAGGTCATCCTTGTGGTGCCCGAACGCAAGCCGATTACATCCCATATCATCAGCCAGTTCAAAAAGGAGTTTCCGTCTCAAGCGAGAGCAAAGAAAACAGGGATTTTCCCGGTTTTCAGGTCCGTGGGCCGTGGGGCCGATATTAGTTTCCAGGACTTTGTACTGAAAACCATGTCGAGAAAAAAAGGATTCCATCCGATCTGCGGAGTTCGCCCCAAACCCGGGGTCCACATGCACAGCCGTAATCTTGTATTCGATGGGTATACGCCTTATCCGTTCCCTCAGGAGCCATAAGAGAGAGAGGCTATCCTTTCCACCTGAGACGGCTACGAGGACATGATCCCCATCCCTGATCAT